>NZ_JBFAXI010000025.1:0-106297 GCF_040680735.1 Streptomyces sp. NPDC051987
CTGTCGGCGGGTGACGCGAGACACGGGGGTCACCGACAGGGCCCGGACCGCCGGCGGCCCGCGGGGGACGCGGCCGCCACGGACCGGCGCTCTCGTTCCGTCCCGCGCGTGCGGCTCTCGGCTGTCCACGCGCGCGTGCGGCTCTCGTCCGTCCACGCGCGCGTGCGGTGCTCAGCCCTTCCCGCTCACCCGCCCCTGCAGCAGCCGGGACAGGGCCGCGTGGACGTCGTCCAGCGAGCGTTCGGGCTGGAAGGACTTCCAGTCCAGGGCCGCCACCAGCACCATCCCGACGAGCGCGGCCGCCGTCAGCTGAATGTCGATCTCGTCGCTGAACTCGCCGTTCGCAACGCCCTCACGCAGCACCCCCTCGACCACCGCGATGGCCTGTTGCCGGACCACCATCAACGTCGACTGCCAGGCCCGGTTGGTGCGCCACAGCTCCGCCACGTAGAGCTGTGTGAAGGCCGGGTAGCGGTCGATGAAGACGAGGCCCGCGCGGACCATCGCGTCCAGGGCGTCGACCCGGCTGCCGCCCTCCCGTTCGGTCTGCTCGGCGGCGTCCCTCAGGGACGCCGCCAGGAGGCCCACCCCGTGCCGCAGCAGCTCCTCGAAGAGGACCGACTTGCTCGCGAAGTTGTAGTAGACGGTGCCCTTCGCGACGCCTGCCCGTTCGGCGATCTCGTCCACCGTGGTGGCGGAGAAGCCCTGCTCGGCGATGAGCGTGACGGCGGCCTCGTAGAGCTTCTGCCGGGTGGCCTCACGGCGGGTGCCGCCGCCCGAGGTGCTGCTGCTTTCCATGGTCCCGATTCTCACAGGAACGGAGGCCCGCGCGGGCACGGAGGAGGAGGTCATCGCGGCCTCACAGACTCAGCTCGGGGTGCAGGCGGTCCAGCGTCCACACCTGGCGGCGCCGCGCCGAGAGGGCGGTGAGCGCGAGCGCTCCGGCGGTGAAGGCCAGCAGGACGGCGCAGGCCTGCCACACCGGCCCCAGCCCGCCGCCCGTGATCAGCCGCCGCAGCGCCGCCACGACATAGCTCATCGGCAGGAACGGGTGGATCGCGTTGAAGAAGCCCGGACTGGTCTGCACGGGATACGTACCGCCCGCCGACGTCAGCTGGAGCATCAGCAGGGCGAGGACCAGGATCCGTCCCGCCGCCCCGAAGCGTGCGTTCAGCCACTGCACGATCGCCGCGAAGCAGGCCGCCACCAGGAACAGGAACCCGACCGTCCCGGCCGCGCGGACCATCTGGAGCCCGATCGCCCAGTGCAGTACGGCCATCAGGGCGGCCGTCTGCAGTATCCCGACCGCGACCACCGGCAGCCAGCCCGCCAGCGCGATCCGCCAGGCCGCCGAACCGGCCGCCAGGGCGCGCCGGTTGAGCGGCTGGATCAGCATGTAGGCCACCATCGCGCCGACCCACAGGGAGAGCGGGATGAAGTACGGGGCGAAGCCGGTGCCGTAGTTGGGCGCCTTGTGCAGGTCGTGCGAGGCGAGCTGGACCGGGTCGGCCATGACGCCGGTGCGCCGGTCGCGGTCCTGCTTGTCGTAGTCGGGGATCTTCGCCGCACCGTCGTGCAGACCGCCGGCGAGCGTGTTCGAGCCGTCGACGAGCTTGTAGAGCCCGCCGTCGAGGTCGTAGGCGCCGGACTCCAGCCTGCCGAGGCCGCTGTCGAGGCCGGTGGCGCCCGTGACGGCCGTGCCCAGCCCGGTGTGCAGTTTCGCGGCGCCCGCGGCCACCTGTGCCGCGCCGTCGTTCAGCTTGTCGATCTTCTTGACGGCGTCGGCGACGTCCTCGGAGAGGTGCGGGGCGCGGTCGGCCAGGGCCTGCGCCTGCGTCTGGAGCGTGCCGAGGTTCACGTCGAGCGTCCTCAGGTCCCCGTTCTGGTCGGCGATCAGGGTGTTGAGGTCGTCGGCGACCGACGCCACGTCGTCGGCGGCGTCCCTGGCCTTCTTCAGGTCGGGGCAGACCGGGTCGCTCAGCAGGTCCGCCGAGCAGCGTGCCGCGTAGACCCGGTCCAGGGTGTCCGCGGCCGCGTGCGCGGTCTTCGCGGCCGCCGGGGCGGTCTTCACCAGGACGCCCAGGTTGCCGCGGACGGTCCGCGCCGAGTCGGCGACCAGCCGGGCGGTGTCCCCGATGGTCTTCTCGTTCTTCGCCAGGTACGGGCCGACCTTGCCGTAGACGCCGTCGACCTGGTCCGCCAGCACCTGGGTGCCGTCCGCGACCTGCCGCGAGCCGTCCGCCAGCGTGCCCGCGCCCGCGTCCAGCTTCCTGATCCCCTTGGCCAGCTTCGCGCTGCCGGTCCTGGCGTCCGACAGGCCGTCCGCGAGGTCCTTCGACCCCTGCTCGGCCTTCCCGATGCCGCCGGCGAGCGTGTCGGCGCCGTCGGCGGCCTTGACCGTCTGCCCGTGGATGTCGGAGAACGAGACGAAGATCCGGTCCAGGAAGGACCGGGACGCCTTGGTGGAGGCGGCCGACCGGACCTCGTTGAAGACCGTCCGCGAGATCTGGCCGACGATGTAGTTGTTCGCGTCGTTCGTGCGGACCTGGAGCGCGCCGGTCTCCGGGGAGTCGCCCGCGCTGGAGGCGATGCGCGCGCTGAAGTCGGCGGGCACGGTCAGCGACAGGTAGTACGTGCCGTTCTCCACGCCCCGGCGGGCCTCGGCGGCGCTCACCTGCTGCCAGTCGAAGCTCTTGCTGTCCTTCAGCCCGGCCACGATGTCGTCGCCCGCGGTGACCCGCTTTCCGCTCGCGGTCGCCCCCTTGTCGTCGTTGACGAGCGCCACGGGGACGCGGTCGAGGCGGCCGTACGGATCCCAGAACGACCACAGGTACAGCGCGCCGTACAGCAGCGGCAGCACCAGCAGGGCGACCAGGGCCGCGCGCGGCAGCCTGCCCCGTCCGAAGCGCCTGAGCTCAAGCGCGGCCAGTCGCGGCGAGCGCATCGCCGGCCTCCTCATCGTGTGATGTCTCCGTGTTCTCGGTACGGACGACCACGGCCCCGGCCGGTGCCTTCCCGCAGACCGCCACCACCGTCGTCCCGGCCGCGGCGATCGACGCCAACAGCGCCTGCATCTCTTCCCGTTCGGTCTGCGACAGCTTCAGGTCCGCGTCGTCCACGGCCAGCAGCCGGGGCGCGCCGACCAGAGCCAGCGCCACGGACAGCCGCAGCGCCTCGATCCGCTCCAGATCCCGTACGGCGGTCCGGGACCCCTTCGGCAGCGACCGGAGGTCGAGCCCGGCGGCGGCCAGCGCGTCGCTCACCCGCTGCCCCGCGCCGGCGGCCCGCTCGGCGCGGGGGCGCACCAGGTCACGCAGCGAGCCGCCGAACCGGCGCTGCAGCAGCGCCCGTTCGCGCAGGTGCTCGCCGACGGTCAGGGCGGGTTCGAGGTCGGTGACCCCGGGTACGTTGGCCACGGCGCTGATCCGCCGCACGGCCGCGAGTTTCTTGGGCAGTCGGTGCCCGCCGACGGTCGCGGTGCCCTCGGTCGCCTTCATCCGGCCGGTGAGCGCGAGCAGCAAGCACGTGCGGCCGGAGCCGGACGGCCCTTCCACCGCGATCAGCGCGCCGGGCCCGGCGTCCAGGGAGACCTCCCGGAACGCCCAGCCCCGCGGGCCCTTGAGCCCGAGGTGCTCGGCTGTGACAGGTACGCCGTGCACAGGTTCCCCTTGTGGCGTCGTTTTTTGAACTGACTGGTCAGTGCAAAAGTACTCCGAACCTACGATCGAAGCAAAAGACCAGGTCAGAACGGATTGTCAGTGCCATACCCCACGATGGGCACATACGGCACCCCGTGTGAGGGCGCCGTCACCGAGACGACAGGAGGTTCGTCATGGCCAACTCCTCAGCGGCCGCCGGCCACCGGCGCCGCGCCACCGGCCCTGCCCCCTCACTGACCGGCCCGGCGAGCGATGTGCACCCCGTGCTCCGCCGGGCCACGGCCCCGCCCGCCGCCCTCGACCTGCTCGCCCAGGCCCGCGCCGCGCTGGACGAGGCCGAAGTGCTCGACACCCCCAACGAGCGGTACGCGACCGCCCACCTGGCCGCCCTGCGCACCGCGGCCGCCGTGCTCGCCGCCCGCGCCCGCCCCGAGACCTCGCCCCGGCGCCGGGCCCGGATCCGCAGCGCCTGGGAGGTGCTCCCCGAGGTCACGCCCGAGCTCACCGAGTGGAGCGCCCTGTTCGCCTCCGGTGCCCCCCGCCGGGCCCGCGCCGAGGCCGGCATCCAGGGCGCGGCCAGCCGCCGGGACGCCGACGACCTGATACGCGACGTGGCGATGTTCCTGCGCATCGTCGAGCGGATGCTCGTCCTCCAGCCGGTGCTGCCCCAGCCGCGCCGGGAGGACGGCGAGCGGCCGGCCGGCGCCCGGGGGAGGGAGCTGCCCGACGCGGGATGACCAGGCAAGGCAGCGGCGGCAATCGGGCGCCGAGGCAATAGGGTGGAGAGCGCCTGAAGCCTTCCTTCCACCCGCACCCCGGGCCGGGGAGGCACCGAGTTCGCGCCGCCGGGCAACAGGCGGTGCCGCGCCGAGGAGTCAACTGCCGTGCCGGACCCCACTCGACCCCGCGCCTCTCTCCGTACCGCCGTGGTCTGGGAGGTCCTCCAGGACGCCCTCGACCGCCGGGTCAAGGCCACCGGCCGGGACGCGCTGGACGTCCTGGACACCGGCGGCGGCAGCGGCAACTTCGCCGTACCGCTGGCCCGCCTCGGCCACCGCGTCACCGTCGTCGACCCCAGTCCGAACGCGCTGTTCGCGCTGGAGCGCCGCGTCACCGAGGCCGGCGTGGCCGACCGGGTCAAGGGCGTCCAGGGCGACGTCCTCGGCCTGTTCGACGTGGTCGAGCGCGGCGCCCACGACGTGGTGCTGTGCCACGGCGTCCTGGAGTACGTCGACGACCCGGCCGAGGGCGTGCGCAACACCGTGGCCGCGCTGCGCTCCGAGGGCGTCCTCAGCCTGCTCGCCGCCGGGCTCGGCGGGGCCGTGGTCGCCCGCGCCCTCGCCGGCCACTTCAAGGAGGCCAAGCAGGCCCTGGAGGACCCCGACGGGCGCTGGGGCGACGGCGACCCGATGCCGCGCCGCTTCACCGCCGGGCAACTCACCGCGCTGGTCGAGGGCGCGGGCCTGAGAGTGGCCGCGGTGCACGGCGTGCGGGTCTTCGCCGACCTGGTCCCGGGCGTCCTGGTGGACACCGAGCCCGGCGCCCTCGACGCCCTGCTCAGGCTGGAGGCCGCGGCGGCCGAGCTGCCCGACTTCCACTCCGTCGCCACCCAGCTCCATGTGCTCGGCGAGACACCGGGTGCCGCCGGGGCCTGAGATTCTCCTGGGACGGCCCCGCTGATCAGGGGCGCGACAGCGGATGGAGTACGCCACAGGCCCCCCGATCGAGGGGTTTGCGCCGTATGATCGAGGGAGATCGCCCGGCATGACGGGTCGGCCGCTGGGGAATGGAAGCATCAGCGAGCCGGGTCTGTCATGGCGGAGTCCGGTTGGCCAATTGGCCTAGAGGGGCGGGTTTCACGGGGGCGATTCCCTGCCTATCCTGAAGGGACCCCCCGGGTCGCCCCGGCGACTGCACGATGAGGAGGACGCCGTGCCGCTCTCGGAGCACGAGCAGCGAATGCTTGAGCAGATGGAGCGAGCGCTGTACGCCGAAGACCCCAAGTTCGCGACAGCGCTTGAGGGCAACGGGTTGCGGACGTTCACCCGGCGACGGGTCTACCTGGCGGTCGTCGGCTTCCTCGTGGGTATTGCGCTCCTCATCGCCGGAATGGTCGCACAGCAGATCATCTGGGTCAGCGTGGTGGGGTTCCTGGTCATGCTGGGCTGCGCCGTCCTCGCCGTCAACGGCTGGCGCAGGGCCCCCAAGCCCGGCGAGCAGCCCGCGGGTGGCCCGCAGGGCCGCCGTCAGGGCCGGCCGAAGCGGTCCGTGATGGACCGCATCGAGGAGCGCTGGCAGCGCCGCCGCGACGAACAGGGGCGGTGACGGCTTCGCCGGAGGGGCCGACGGACCGAACAGAGCGTGACCGAGGGGTGACCGCCGATGAGCGGCCGCCCCTCGGTCGTTGCCGGGTGTCGTAGTCAGAGACTTCGCTGCGGGCCGGTGGGGGCCGGTCGGCCGCGCAATTCCTCCCCGGGCCTCGGGCCGGGGGGGACCCCCAGCCCGAGCGCCCCCGACGGCGCGTTGCAGTCGCGTCAGCTGCATGGCCGCCGGCAGTCGCGCCGCTGGGGTGGCACGGGTGGGTGCTGGGGCCCCGGCCGGAGGCTGGGGGAGGCACCCCGCAAGCGCCGGCAAGCGTCCCCACCCCCGCCCCCGGCCGACGTCAGCCCCGCTGCCCCGACGGCCTGCGCAGGGTCGGGCGGAGGGTGGTCGCCCATTCCCGGAGGCGCGCCCAGCCCGCCGACGCCGCCCACACCGCACGCACGGCCGACCGCGGAGCGAACCGCGCCCGCAGCCGCGCCCGGACCCCGACCGTGCCGTGGAACGCGGCCGAGACCCTGCGGACGTCGTCCGCGAGGCCCGCCGCCGGCCGCGGCCGCGGCGCGTACAGCACCTGTTCCACCGCGTCCGCCACCCGGTGCACCGAGGCCCCGGCGGCCGGATCCAGACGGCCCAGCCGGACGATCCGGGCGGCCGCGTTGCGCGGCGTCTGCGATTCGTCCGGCAGGACGCCGAAGTCCCAGGCGGTGTCGGTCAGTTCCAGCCAGACGGCGAGCGTGTGCGCGGCCACGGCCGCGGGCGTGCGGTCATGGGTCCCGAGCCGCCCGGCCCGCACCCGCTGCCGGTACAGCATCGGCGCCAGCGGCACCGCCAGCACGGCGAGCCCGCCGGCCGCCCACAGGGCCAGCTGCCACCAGGGCGCCCCCCCGTCGCCGCTCCGCGCCGCGGCCGCCGCCGACGGGCTGGAGCAGGCCTCCAGCTTGCGCAGCTGCGCCGTGCAGCTCTCGCTCGCCGAGGCGGAGGCCGACGGCGCCGCCGAGGCGCCCTTGGACGGCAGGGTCTCGTCCGGCACGGAGGAGCCGGGCGTGTCCGGCACCGTGTACGACGGCGTCGTGCCCCGGGTCGGGGTCGGCTCGAAGCGGGTCCAGCCCACGCCCTCGAAGTACAGTTCCGGCCAGGCGTGCGCGTCCTTCAGGCCCACCGACACCGTGCCGTCGGCCTGTGGGGTGCCCGGCGCGAAGCCGACCGCGACCCGGGCCGGGATGCCCAGTGTCCGGGCCATCGCGGCCATCGCGAAGGAGAAGTGCACGCAGAAACCGCGCTTCTGCTTCAGGAAGTTCGCGATCGCGCCCTCGCCCCGGCCGACCTCCACCTGGGTGTCGTACTGGAAGCCGCCGGACACCGCGAAGTAGTCCTGGAGCCTGACCGCCTCCTCGTAGTGGTTGGCCGCGCCGGCGGTCACCTCCTTCGCCGTCCTCGCCACCACCGACGGCAGCGAGGAGGGCACCTTGGTGTACTCCTCCCGCAGCGCCGCCGACGGCTCCGGCGCCGCGGCCAACTGCTCCGCCGTCGGCTGCACGTCCAGGCTGGTGACCTGGTAGGTCTCGCCGCGCGTGTTCTGCCCGTGGTCGCCGACGAGGGTCATCCCGACCGGCTCGTAGCGCCAGGTGCCGGCCACCTTCACCCCGCTCGGCGGGTACGGCATCGGCAGCCAGTCCTGGGCGTACCAGTCGGCCGCCGTGATCGTCGACCGCACCGTCGTCCGCCTGACGTCGCCGCCGAGACCGGGCGGGGTCGGGAAGGTGCCCGGCACGCCGGTGATGTGCCGCTGGGCCGGCTTCCAGGTGGTGCCGTCGAAGTCGTCCAGGGAGACGATCCGCAGGTACAGGTCGGAGACGTCGGCGTCGGCGCCGGTCCGCACGGACAGCACCTGCCGGTCCTCGTCCACGTTGAGGCTGTCCCGCAGCGACACCAGCGGGTTGACCGCGGAGATCGTGCCGCCGCTCCCGTCGCCCACGCCGACCCCGGTCCCGGCGCCGTCCAGCAGGCCGCCCTGGATCGAGGGCATCGCCAGCGGCACGAAGAGGGCGACGCTCAGCACGGCGAAGCCGATCCGGCGCCCGGTGCGCACCGGGGCCACCACGCCGTTCTCCCGGCCGCCCGGGGTGCGCGGGACCCCGCCGAAGACCCGGCCCCACTGCGAGAGCCGGTCCCGGCCCTCGGCGAGCAGCAGCATCAGGTAGCCGGCCGCCGCCACCAGGAACCACAGCCAGTCGCTCGGCCCGTCCGACAGGCCCGCCGCCACCGAGTAGAGCGCGAGCAGCGGCAGCCCCGCCGGGGCGGCGCTGCGGAAGGTCACCGCGAGGGTGTCCACGACCAGTCCGACGGCCAGCACCCCGCCGATCACCATCAGCCGGATGCCGGGCGTCAGCGGCGCGGGTATCGCATACCGGCTGACGTCGTCCGAGCCCTGCTGGAGCAGGTCGCCGAAGTACCGGAAGGTGTCCGGGCCGGGGATCACCCCGGCGAGCGCGTGGCCCCGGGCGAAGACCACGGTCAGCGTCAGCAGCGTGACCAGGGCCTGCGCGGCCACGGTCAGCGGCCGGGCCAGCGGCACCCGCCGGGCGGCCGCTCCCACGCCGGTCTGGACCGCCACCAGGAACGCCGCCTGGAACAGCCAGGTGATCGGGGAGACCAGGGGCAGCAGGGCGCAGGACGCCATCAGCGTGGCCGCGGCCGCGGTGAGGGCCAGCCGGGCCCGTCCGCTCATCACCGTGCCTCCTGGCCCAGCGCGGCGAGCCCGGTGCGCTCCCGGTCGGCCTGCCGCCACAGCTCGGTCATCGAGGCGCCGCGCTCCACGCCGACGGCCGTCCAGCCGGCCTCGCGCAGCATCCGCAGCCGCTCCTCGTGCGCGTCGCCGGGCGCGGGCACGTCGGTCGGTTCCCTGACCCAGGTGTCCGGGTCCAGCACGAAGGCGACGGCACCGCCGCTGCGCCGGCGCATCTTCGCGACCACCGTCGCCTGTTCCTCGTCGAGGTCGCCCAGGAAGGCCACCAGCAGCCCTTCGTTCCCGCCGCGCAGCACGTCGTAGGCGCGGGACAGGCCGGTGCCGTCCGAGTGGTCGATCACGGCCAGGGTGTCCATCAGCAGCCCGGCCGCCTCCGCCGACTCCTGTCCGACCCCCGCGAAACCGTCGGCGCCCTCGCCGGGCACCGAGCTGCCGGTGTCCGTCAACAGACGCACCGAATAACCGCGTTCGAGCATGTGGACCAGGACCGAGGCGGCACCGGAGACCGCCCGTTCGAACGCCGAGTCCGGGCCCGCTCCCTCGTAGGCGCCGCCCCGGGTGTCGAGGAGCACCGTGCAGCGGGCGCGCTGCGGCTGCTCCTCGCGGCGCACCATCAGCTCGCCGTAGCGGGCGGTGGAGCGCCAGTGCACCCGGCGCAGGTCGTCGCCGTGGCGGTAGCCGCGCGGGATCACGTCGTCCTCGCCGGCCAGGGCCAGCGAGCGCTGCCGCCCGTCGCCGTACCCCTTCGCCTCGCCGCCGAGCCGGATCGGCGGCAGCGGCTCCACGCGCGGGACGACGGTCAGGGTGTCGAAGGTCGAGAAGGAACGGGTCAGTTCGCACATGCCGAACGGGTCGGTCAGGCGCAGCTGGAGCGGGCCCAGCGGATAGCGGCCGCGCAGGTCCGAGCGGACCCGGTAGGACACCTCGCGGCGGCCGCCCGGCTCCACCCGGTCCAGGACGAAGCGGGGGCGCGGGCCGAGGACGTAGGGCACCCGGTCCTGGAGCATCAGCAGGCCGGTGGGCAGTCGCGAGACGTTGTCCATCCGCAGATGGACCCGGGCCTCGCTGCCGGCCGGCACCCGCGCGGGGGAGAGCCGGCGGCTGCCGGCCACCCGGTAGCGGGTGCGGTAGAGCACGGCGGCGCAGATCAGCGGCAGTACGGCGAGCAGCAGCCCGACCCGGCGCAGGTCGGCCTGGCCGAGTATGTACGCGCAGATCACCGCCGCGATGCCGGCCGCGAGGAAGGACCGGCCGCGGGTGGTCAGCCCGGCCAGGGCCGTACGGATCCCGCCCGTCTCCCCTCGGTCGGTCTCCGCCGGGGCGCTCATCACAGACTCCGCGGGGGCTGCTGGGGATAGGCCGGCACGCCCCGGCCCGGACCGCCGAAGCCGGTCTGCTGCTGGGGGGCCGCGGGCACCGGGGTGGACTGCAGGATCTCCTGCACGACCTGCTCCGCGGTGCGCCGGTTGAGCTGGGCCTGGGCGGTGGGCAGCAGGCGGTGGGCCAGGACCGCGACGGCGAGCGCCTGCACGTCGTCCGGCAGCGCGTACTCCCGGCCGCTCAGGGCGGCGGACGCCTTCGCCGCGCGCAGCAGGTGCAGCGTGGCACGCGGGGAGGCGCCGAGTCTGAGGTCGGGGTGGGCGCGGGTGGCGGCGACCAGGTCCACCGCGTAACGGCGGACCGGCTGGGCGACGTGGACGCCGCGCACGGCCTCGATCAGCTTCGCGACGTCATGGGCGTGTGCCACCGGCTGCAGGTCGTCGAGCGGGTTGACCGAGCCGTGGACGTCGAGCATCTGCAACTCGGCCTCCACGCTGGGGTAACCGACCGAGACGCGGGCCATGAAGCGGTCGCGCTGGGCCTCGGGCAGCGGGTAGGTGCCCTCCATCTCGACCGGGTTCTGGGTGGCCACCACCATGAACGGGCTGGGCAGTTCATAGGTCTGGCCGTCGATGGTGACCTGCCGCTCCTCCATCGACTCCAGCAGCGCGGACTGGGTCTTGGGAGAGGCGCGGTTGATCTCGTCGCCGATCACGATCTGGGCGAAGATGGCGCCCGGTTTGAACTCGAAGTCCCGGCGCTGCTGGTCCCAGATGGACACCCCGGTGATGTCCGACGGGAGCAGGTCCGGCGTGAACTGGATGCGCCGCACCGAGCAGTCGATGGACCGCGCCAGCGCCTTCGCCAGCATCGTCTTGCCCACGCCCGGGACGTCCTCGATCAGAAGATGTCCCTCGGCGAGCAGCACGGTCAGCGAAAGCCGTACGACCTCGGGCTTGCCCTCGATCACACCCTCCACCGAACTGCGGACCCGCTCCACAGTGGCGGTCAGATCAGTGAGGCTCGCTCGATCGTCATAGGTCGTCACCCGGCCCTCCTAGGCCCGTTATTGCTCGGACCGGCGCTTCGTCACGCATAACCGGCCCACCCCGAATCACGGACACCACGCGTGAATGGTTCCGCGCGACGTCCCACACCGCATTCTTGCTGCCGTTACCGTTTCGTGTCACTCGCCTGTGGACAACTGCCCGCACTTTGTCGGTCTTGCGGCCATTCGACCGCCTATTCGACAGCGGCTCGACAGCTTGCGGCGGGGTCCGGCGCAGGTGCGGCGGAGACGCCGGGGCGGGGGCCGGGGTGACGGAGCGCCCCGTCGGTCCCCTGGCGGGGGCCGGCGGGGCGCGGGCGGTCGGAAGGCCGGGTCAGGCGGGGTCGACCTCGCGCAGGAGGCCGGTGCGCACGTCGAAGACGAAGCCGCGCACGTCGTCGGTGTGCAGCAGGAACGGCGAGGTGCGCACCCGCTGCATGGACTGCCGTACGTCCTGGTCGACGTCCCGGAAGGACTCCACCGCCCAGGCCGGGCGCTGGCCGACCTCCAGCTCCAGCTCGGTGCGGAAGTCCTCGGTGAGGGCCTCCAGGCCGCAGCCGGTGTGGTGGATCAGCACGATGCTGCGGGTGCCGAGCTTGCGCTGGCTGATGGTGAGGGAGCGGATCACGTCGTCGGTGACCACGCCGCCGGCGTTGCGGATGGTGTGGCAGTCGCCGAGCTGCAGGCCGAGTGCCTTGTGCAGGTCGAGGCGGGCGTCCATGCAGGCCACCACGGCCACGTGCAGCACGGGGCGGGCGTCCATGCCGGGGTCGGAGAAGGCGGACGCGTAGGTACGGTTGGCGTCGACCAGGCGATCCGTCACGGTGCCGTCCGTGGTTATGGCGCCTTCGGGTCCAGTGGGAACTGCTGCGGAAGTCGTCATAGTCATGACGTTACTGGTCAGGGGCGGTCGCGGGGTCCTGCGGGAGGGGACAAAGAACGTCATCGTGGCTTGTTGTGAGCTAACCCACACGGAGGGCAGACCGGGGCCGCACGGGTGATTCCCGGTGAATCACGTCCCGGTCGGGTGCGTACGCGCCGTGCAGGCCGGTTGATTGACCGCGCGACACGGTGGACTAAAGTGACGCGAAGCGGGAGGCGAGGCTCTCCCCGCTGGTGAAATCCCCTGGAGACCCGGCACGGCGCCCGGACCGTCTCCCCACGTGCGCGGCGCGCGTACCGAGCGGGCGGGGACCCGGCGGTGCGTCTCCGGTGCCGGACCTGAGAGGCCCCCTTGAGCAACAGTCGACACGTCCCGGTGATGCTCCAGCGGTGCCTGGATCTGCTGGCACCCGCCCTGGAAGCACCCGGCAGCGTGGTCGTCGACTGCACCCTCGGCCTCGGCGGCCACAGCGAGGCGCTGCTGACCCGCTTCCCCGAGGCCCGCCTGGTCGCCCTGGACCGCGACAAGGAGGCCCTGCGCCTGTCCGGCGAGCGGCTCGCCCCGTTCGGCGAGCGCGCCACCCTGGTGCACGCCGTCTACGACGAACTCCCCGAGGTGCTCGACCGGCTCGGTATCGCGCGCGTGCAGGGCGTGCTCTTCGACCTCGGCGTCTCCTCCATGCAACTCGACGAGGCCGGTCGCGGCTTCGCCTACGCCCAGGACGCGCCCCTGGACATGCGCATGGACCAGTCGACCGGCATCAGCGCCGCCGAGGTCCTCAACACCTACCCGGCCGGCGACCTCGTCCGCCTCCTGTACGCGTACGGCGAGGAGAAGCAGGCCAAGCGGATCGTCGCGGCGATCGTCCGGGAGCGGGAGAAGGAGCCTTTCAGCAACAGCGCACGGCTCGTCGAGCTGATCCGGGACGCGCTGCCGCAGGCCGCCAAGCGCACCGGCGGCAACCCGGCCAAGCGCACCTTCCAGGCGCTGCGCATCGAGGTCAACGGCGAACTGGCCGTCCTGGAAAGGGCGATCCCGGCCGCCGTGAAGGCCCTCGCGGTCGGCGGCCGGATCGCCGTACTGTCGTACCACTCGCTCGAAGACCGTCTGGTCAAGCAGGTGTTCGCGGCCAGCGCCGCCACCACCGCGCCGCCGGGGCTGCCGGTCGTGCCCGAGCAGTACCAGCCCCGGCTCAAGCTGCTCACGCGCGGTGCCGAACTTCCCACCGAGGAAGAGGTCGCCGAGAACCGCCGGGCCGCGCCCGCGCGTCTTCGGGGAGCGCAGCGCATCAGGGAGGAAGCCGAGTGAGCGAGCGGGGTTTCCGGACCCACCGGAGGACACGTGAGTAGGAAACCCGAGCTGCGGGGGCGGGCGGCCCGGCTCGCCCGGCTCTTTCCCGCCGGCCGGGCCAACCAGGCCGCCCGCACCCCGTTCGTCCTGCTCGTCGTCCTGCTCCTCGGCAGCGGTCTGATCGGCCTGCTGGTGCTGAACTCGGCGCTCAGCGAGGGCTCGTTCAAACTCGACGACCTGCAGAAGCAGACCAAGAACCTCACCGACGAGGAACAGGCCCTGCAGCGGGACATCGACGCCTACTCCGCCCCCGACGCCCTCCAGCGCCGCGCCCGCGAGCTCGGCATGGTGCCCGGCGGCGACCCGGCCTTCCTCGACCCGGACGGCACGGTCAAGGGCGTCCCCAGCCCCGCCGCCCTCCAGGAGAACGGCGTGCCCCTCGCCCCCGAGGCCCTCGGCACCCCGTCCACCGGCGTGCCGACGCCCACCCCGACGCCCAACGCCCCCGGGGCCACGCCCACCCCGACACCCACCGCCTCCGGGTCCACGCCCACCCCGACGCCCACCGCCTCCGGGCCGGTGCTCACCCCGACGGCGACCCCCGTGACGCCCCCCGTGACGACCCCGACCCCCGGCAGGTGACGGACGTGCCAGGCTCTTCCGGAGAAAGGCAAGCGCCGCGCCGCCGTGTGCCCGGCCCGCCCAAACCGCCCCGCCCCCGGGAGCCCAGAGGCGCCGTCCGGCGGCAGCCCGGCCCCGGCGCCCGCCCGGTCCGCCGTCCGGGCGCCCCCCGCCCCGCGGCCGCGCCGGCCCTGCGTCTGGGCAGCCCCCGCCCCCGGCTGCGCATGGTCGGCCTCGCCCTGACCCTGGTGCTGCTGGTCTTCGTCGGGCGCCTGCTCCAGGTCCAGGCCGTCGACGCCAGCGCGTACGCGGCGAAGGCCGAGCAGAACCGGTACGTCGTGCACACCCTGGCCGCCGAGCGCGGCGGGATCACCGACCGCAACGGCGTGGCACTGGCGATCAGCGAGGACGCGTACGACATCACCGCCGACCCCACGATGTTCACCCGCAAGCAGCTCAAGGTGGGCGACGGCCCCGAGCAGGCCGCCGCGCTGCTCGCCCCGATCCTCGGCAGGAACCAGGCCGACCTCGTCAGGCTGCTGCGGCCCGCGAACAGGGAGCTGCGCTACGTCCGGCTCGCCACCCGGCAGACCCCGCAGGTCTGGAAGCAGATCAAGGACCTGAAGGCCGCGCTCACCGCCAAGGCCGGGACCGACCGCACCACCGTCAACGTGCTGGCCGGCGTCTTCGCCGACCCCAGCAGCCAGCGGGTCTACCCGAACGGCGACCTGG
Source organism: Streptomyces sp. NPDC051987 (assembly GCF_040680735.1). Taxonomy (NCBI): domain Bacteria; kingdom Bacillati; phylum Actinomycetota; class Actinomycetes; order Kitasatosporales; family Streptomycetaceae; genus Streptomyces; species Streptomyces sp. NPDC051987. Next base: position 14,622 of record NZ_JBFAXI010000025.1, read on the forward strand.
CCGCCGGGATACTGGGCTGGGTCAACGCCGACGGCAAGGGCGGCGGCGGCATCGAGTCACAGCTCGACAAGGAGCTGACCGGCAAGGACGGCAAGATCCGCTACGCCCAGTCCGGCGGCCGTGAGGTGCCCACCGCCGGCTCCACCGAGACCCCGGCCGTGGCCGGCTCCGACGTCGAGCTGACCATCGACCGCGACATCCAGTGGGCCGCGCAGAACGCCATCACCGAGCAGGTCAGGAAGTCCAAGGCGGACCGCGGCTACGTGGTCGTCCAGGACACGCGGACCGGGCAGATCCTGGCGATGGCCGACTCGCCCGGCTTCGACCCGAACGACCTGGCGTCGGCCGACGCCGCCGACCTGGGCAACGCCGCCCTCCAGGACGCCTACGAGCCCGGCTCCACCGCCAAGGTGATGTCCATGGCGGCCGTGCTGGAGCAGAACGCCGCCACCCCGCTCACGCACGTGGTGGTGCCCAACCGGCTGCACCGCGGCGACCGGCTCTTCAAGGACGACGTCGACCACGCCACCTGGTACCTCACGCTCAACGGCGTGCTCGCCAAGTCCAGCAACATCGGCACCATCCTCGCCACCGGCCAGCTCGGCAGGACCCAGCAGCAGGCCAACCGGGTCCTCTACTCGTACCTGCGCAAGTTCGGCATCGGCAGCTACAGCGGGCTGGACTTCCCCGGCGAGACCAGGGGCATCCTGGCCGCACCCGACCGGTGGTCGACGTCGCAGCAGTACACCATCCCTTTCGGTCAGGGCTTCTCCATCAACGCCATGCAGGCGGCCTCCGTCTACTCGACCATCGCCAACGGCGGGGTCCGCGTCCAGCCGACCCTGGTGCGCGGCACCAAGGGCGCCGACGGCCGCTACACCCCGGCCGCCCAGCCCAGGAAGACCCGCGTGATCAGCGCGAAGACGGCCAGGACCCTGGCCGAGATGCTGGAGTCCGTGGTGGACGACGAGCAGGGCACCGGCGCCAAGGCGGCCATCCCCGGCTACAACGTGGCCGGCAAGACCGGCACCGCCAACCGAGTGGATCCGGCCACCGGCCGCTACCGCGGCTACACCTCGTCGTTCGCCGGGTTCGCACCCGCGGACAAGCCCCGCATCACCGTCTACTGCGCCATCCAGAACGCCACCGTCGGCAGCTACTTCGGCGGCCAGATCTGCGGCCCGATCTACAAGCAGGTGATGGAGTTCGCCCTCAAGACCCTCCAGATCCCGCCGACCGGCGCCAAGGCGGCCGATCTGCCCGTCGACTACAAGCCCTGATCAGCGCCTCAGCACCTCGCACAGACCACCAGGAACGAGCTCGTGACCATGATCACCCCCGATCCCGGGAACCACAGCATGCCGCGCCCCTCGCTTCGCTCCGGAGCGGGTGAGCCCGGTACGCTCACCGCCGTGCCACACGCTGATCAGTCCCAAACCACCCAGAAGGGCGCTTCCGTGACATACCCGGGGCCGCCCAGGCCGGTTCAGACCTCCGCCACACCCCTCGCGGAGCTCGCCGGCCAGCTGGGTGCCGCCGCCCCGGAACCCGCGCACAGCACGGTCGAGGTCACGGGCATCACCCACGACTCGCGCGCGGTCCGCCCCGGCGACCTGTACGCCGCCCTGCCGGGCGCCCGGCTGCACGGCGCCGACTTCGTCGCCCAGGCCGCCGGCCTCGGCGCGGTCGCCGTGCTGACCGACCCGACGGGCGCCGAACGCGCCGCCGCGACCGGCCTGCCGGTCCTGGTGGCCGACGACCCCCGCGCGCGGATGGGCGAACTCGCGGCCACCATCTACGGCCGTCCGGGCCGGGACCTGCTCCAGATCGGCATCACCGGCACCTCGGGCAAGACCACCACGGCCTACCTGGTCGAGGGCGGCCTGAAGTCGACCCGGAACACGGGGCTCATCGGCACCGTCGAGACGCGCATCGGCGACGAGCGCATCAAGTCCGAGCGCACCACTCCCGAGGCCACCGACCTCCAGGCCCTCTTCGCCGTGATGCGCGAGCGCGGGGTCGAGGCGGTCGCCATGGAGGTCTCCAGCCACGCCCTGGTCCTCGGCCGGGTCGACGGCTGCGTCTTCGACATCGCCGTCTTCACCAACCTCAGCCCGGAGCACATGGAGTTCCACTCCGACATGGAGGACTACTTCCGGGCCAAGGCACAGCTGTTCACCCCGGAACGCAGCAGACGGGGTGTGGTCAACGTCGACGACGAGTACGGCCGCAGGCTCGCCCGGGAGGCCTCCGTCCCGGTCGTCACCTACTCCGCCGAGGGCCACCCGGACGCCGACTGGCGGGCCACCGACGTCCACATCGGGCCGATGGACTCGACGTTCACGGTCACCGGGCCCGAGGGCGTCCGCATCGCCGCCAAGTCGCCGCTGCCGGGCCCCTTCAACGTGGCCAACACCCTCGCCGCGATCGTCGCCCTCGCCACAGCCGGGCTCGACCCGCGGACCGCCGCCGACGGCATCGCCGCCGTGCCGGGCGTGCCGGGCCGCCTGGAGCGCGTGGACGCCGGACAGCCCTATCTCGCGGTCGTCGACTACGCCCACAAGACGGACGCCGTCGAGTCGGTCCTCAGGGCCCTGCGCAAGGTCACCAAGGGCCGGCTGCTCATCGTCCTCGGCTGCGGCGGCGACCGCGACCGGACCAAACGGGCCCCGATGGGCGCCGCCGCGGCCCGGCTCGCCGACACCGCCGTACTGACCTCCGACAACCCCCGCTCCGAGGATCCCCTCGCCATCCTCGCGACCATGCTCGAGGGCGCCGCCTCGGTGCCCGCCCACGAGCGCGGCGAGGTGCTCCTCTTCGAGGACCGGGCCGCCGCGATCGAGGCCGCCGTCGCCCGCGCGCACCCCGGCGACACCGTGCTGGTCGCCGGCAAGGGCCACGAGCAGGGCCAGGACATCGCCGGCGTGATCCGTCCCTTCGACGACCGCCAGGTCCTCCGCGAAGCCATCCAGAAAACCCAGGGATGAAAATCCAGAAGACCCAGGGGATGAACTTGTGATCGCCCTCTCTCTCGCCGAGATCGCAGCAGTCGTCGGCGGGCAGACGCACGACATACCGGATCCGTCGGTCCAGGTCACCGGCGAGGTCGTCCGGGACTCCCGCGAGGCGGGGCCGGGCAGTCTGTTCGCCGCCTTCGTGGGCGAGCGCGTGGACGGCCACGACTTCGCCGCCCAGGTTGTCGGACAGGGCGCGGTCGCCGTACTGGCGTCGCGCCCCGTCGGCGTGCCCGCGATCGTCGTGGACGACGTCCAGACCGCCCTCGGCGCCCTCGCCCGGCATGTCGTACGACGGCTCGGCGCGACCCTCGTGGCGCTGACCGGCTCGGCCGGCAAGACCAGTACCAAGGACCTCATCGCCCAGGTGCTGCGCACCAAGGCGCCGACCGTGTTCACGCCCGGCTCGCTGAACAACGAGATCGGGCTGCCGCTGACCGCCCTGTCCGCCACCGAGGAGACGAAGTTCCTGGTGCTGGAGATGGGCGCCCGCGGCATCGGGCACATCCGCTACCTGGCCGGTCTGACGCCCCCGAAGATCGGCCTGGTCCTGAACGTCGGCACCGCCCACATCGGCGAGTTCGGCGGCCGGGAGCAGATCGCCCAGGCGAAGGGCGAGCTGGTGGAGGCGCTGCCGGCGGCCGAGGACGGCGGGACCGCGATCCTGAACGCGGACGACCCGCTGGTGCGGGCCATGGCCTCCCGTACCAAGGCGAAGGTGGTCCTTTTCGGAGAGTCGGCCGAAGCGGACGTACGGGCCGAGAACGTACGACTCACGGACACGGGACAGCCCGCGTTCAGCCTTCACACACCCTCCGGTGCAAGCGATGTGACCATGCGCCTGTACGGTGAGCACCACGTGTCGAACGCGCTCGCCGCGGCCGCCGTCGCCCATGAGCTGGGCATGTCCGCGGAAGAGATCGCCCTCGCGCTCTCCGAGGCGGGCTCCCTCTCCCGCTGGCGTATGGAGGTCACCGAGCGCCCGGACGGCGTGACCATCGTCAACGACGCCTACAACGCCAACCCCGAGTCCATGCGAGCCGCGCTGCGCGCGCTCGCGGCCATGGGTCAGGGGCGCCGCACGTGGGCGGTGCTCGGCAAGATGGCCGAGCTCGGGGACGAGGCGCTCGCCGAGCACGACGCGGTCGGACGGCTCGCCGTCCGGCTCAATGTCGGCAAGCTCGTCGCCGTCGGGGGAGTGGAAGCCTCCTGGCTGCAACTGGGCGCATACAACGAGGGTTCGTGGGGTGAGGAGTCGGTGCACGTGTCCGACGCACAGGCGGCGATCGACCTGTTGCGCAGCGAGTTGCGCCCGGGGGACGTGGTACTCGTGAAGGCGTCACGGTCGGTGGGCCTGGAGAGCGTTGCGCAGGCGCTCCTGGAGGCCGGTGCCGAGGGTGTTGATGCCCGATGATGAAGCAGATCCTCTTCTCGGGCGTCATCGGTCTCTTCCTGACGCTGATCGGTACCCCGCTGCTGATCAAGCTCCTCGCCCGCAAGGGCTACGGCCAGTACATCCGCGACGACGGCCCGCGCGAGCACGCCAGCAAGCGCGGTACGCCGACGATGGGCGGTATCGCCTTCATCCTCTCGACGGTCGCCGCCTACTTCCTGTCCAAGGTGATCACCGGTTACACCCCGACCTACTCCGGCCTGCTGGTGCTGGGCCTGATGTGCGGGATGGGCCTGGTCGGCTTCCTGGACGACTACATCAAGATCGTCAAGCGGCGTTCGCTGGGTCTGCGGGCCAAGGCCAAGATGGCCGGCCAGCTGATCGTCGGCATCGCCTTCGCGGTGCTGTCGCTGATGTTCGCCGACGCCCGCGGCAACACCCCGGCCTCCACGAAGCTGTCGTTCATCACGGACTTCGGCTGGTCGATCGGCCCGGTGCTGTTCGTCGTCTGGGCGCTGTTCATGATCCTCGCGATGTCGAACGGCGTGAACCTGACCGACGGTCTGGACGGCCTCGCCACCGGCGCCTCCGTCCTCGTCTTCGGCGCCTACACGTTCATCGGCGTCTGGCAGTTCCAGGAGTCCTGCGCCAACGCGACGACCCTGACCAACCCCAACGCCTGTTACGAGGTGCGCGACCCGCTGGACCTCGCGGTCATCGCCTCCGCGCTGATGGGTTCCTGCCTGGGCTTCCTGTGGTGGAACACCTCGCCGGCCAAGATCTTCATGGGCGACACCGGTTCGCTGGCGCTCGGCGGTGTCCTCACCGGCCTGGCGATCCTGTCCCGCACCGAACTCCTCGTCGCCATCATGGGCGGCCTGTTCGTCCTCATCACCATGTCGGTCGTCATCCAGGTCGGCTCCTTCCGGCTCACCGGCAAGCGCGTCTTCCGGATGGCACCGCTCCAGCACCACTTCGAACTCAAGGGCTGGTCCGAGGTCCTTGTGGTGGTCCGCTTCTGGATCATCCAGGGCATCTGCGTGATCGTCGGACTCGGCCTCTTCTACGCAGGATGGGCAGCGGACAAGTGACCTCCTCGGTGTCCCCGGACTTCCAGGGCATGCACGTCACCGTCGCCGGGCTCGGCGTCTCGGGCGTCCCGGCGGCCAAGGCGCTCCACGCGCGCGGGGCGGTCGTCACGGTCGTCAACGACGGCGACGACGCACGCGCGCGTGAACAGGCCGCGGAACTGGAGGCGCTGGGCGTCACCGTGCGCCTCGGCGACGGGGCCACCCTGCCCGAGGGCACCGAGCTGATCGTCACCGCGCCCGGCTGGAAGCCGGACAAGCCGCTGTTCCAGGCGGCCCGCGCGTCGGGTGTCGACATCTGGGGCGACGTCGAGCTGGCCTGGCGGCTCCGGGGGCCCGACGCGGCCCCCTGGCTGGCCGTCACGGGCACCAACGGCAAGACCACCACCGTCCAGATGCTGGCGTCGATCCTGACGGCCGCGGGCCTGCGCACGGCCGCCGTCGGCAACATCGGCGTCTCGCTGCTCGACGCGGTCCTCGGGGACGAGCGGTACGACGTCCTGGCCGTGGAACTGTCGAGCTATCAGCTGCACTGGGCGCCCTCCCTGCGCGCCCACTCGGCGGCCGTGCTGAACCTCGCCCCCGACCACCTCGACTGGCACGGCTCCATGGAGGCCTACGCCGCCGACAAGGGCCGCGTCTACGAGGGCAACCGGGTCGCGTGCGTCTACAACGTCGCCGACAAGCTCACCGAGGAGCTGGTGCGCGAGGCCGACGTCGAGGAGGGCTGCCGGGCCGTCGGCTTCACCCTCGGCACCCCGGGTCCCTCCCAACTCGGCGTCGTGGACGGCCTCCTGGTCGACCGCGCCTTCGTCGAGAACCGGCACAAGAACGCCCAGGAACTGGCCGAGATCTCCGACGTCAACCCGCCGGCCCCGCACAACATCGCCAACGCCCTTGCCGCGGCGGCCCTCGCGCGCGCCTTCGGCGTGCCGCCCACGGCCGTACGGGACGGGCTGCGGGCCTTCACGCCGGACGCCCACCGCATCGCGCACGTGGCCGACCTGGACGGTGTCGCGTACGTCGACGACTCGAAGGCCACCAACACCCACGCGGCACAAGCCTCGTTGGCGTCGTATGAGTCGATCGTGTGGATCGCGGGCGGTCTGGCGAAGGGCGCGACCTTCGACGAGCTGGTCGCCAGGTCGGCGGCGCGGCTTCGCGGTGTGGTGCTCATCGGCGCCGATCGCGCCCTCATCCGGGACGCCCTCGCGCGACACGCGCCGGAAGTACCCGTCGTCGACCTCGACCGGACCGACACTGGGGCGATGCTCGCGGCGGTCCGCGAGGCACGGCGACTCGCCGTCGCCGGAGACACGGTGCTGCTGGCACCCGCCTGTGCCTCCATGGACATGTTCGCCAACTACAACAAGCGCGGTGACGCGTTCGCTCAGGCCGTTCGCGAACTCGGCGCCTGACCCGGCCGCCTGCCGGGCGACCTTGGGAGGGACGCGTGGGACGCTCGACGTTCAGCGGAGGCGTTGATGCCCGGTAGCCGCACCGGCCGGCCGCCCGTGCAGCGGGCGGTCCGCCGTCCCGCCGCCCCCCGCGCCGCCCGCGACAACCCGCTGCGGCGGCTGCACACCCGGGCGCTCCGGGCCTGGGACCGGCCGCTGACCGCCTACTACCTGATCCTCGGCGGCAGTCTGCTGATCATCGTGCTGGGGCTGGTGATGGTCTACTCGGCCTCCCAGGTCACCGCGCTGCAGATGTCGCTGCCCGGCTCGTTCTTCTTCCGCAAACAGTTCCTGGCCGCCTGCATCGGGGGCGTGCTGCTGCTCGTGGCGTCCCGCATGCCGGTGAAGCTGCACCGGGCGCTGGCCTACCCGATCCTCGCCGGCGCCGTCTTCATGATGGCGCTTGTGCAGGTCCCGGGGATAGGGATGTCCGTCAACGGCAACCAGAACTGGATCTCCCTCGGCGGCTCCTTCCAGATCCAGCCCAGCGAGTTCGGCAAGCTCGCCCTCGTGCTGTGGGGCGCCGACCTGATGGCGCGCAAACAGGAGAAGCGGCTGCTGGCCCAGTGGAAGCACATGCTGGTGCCGCTCGTGCCGGTGAGCTTCCTGCTGCTCGGGCTGATCATGCTCGGCGGCGACATGGGCACCGCGATCATCCTCACCGCGATCCTGTTCGGGCTGCTGTGGCTGGCGGGGGCGCCGACCCGGCTGTTCGCGGGGGTGCTGTCGATCGCGGGCGTGCTCGGGGTGATCCTGATCAAGACAAGCCCCAACCGGATGGCCCGGCTCGCCTGCATCGGCGCCACCGAGCCGAAGACCGGCGTCGCCGACTGCTGGCAGGCGGTGCACGGCATCTACGCCCTGGCCAGCGGCGGGCTCTTCGGCTCCGGACTCGGTGCGAGTGTGGAAAAATGGGGCCAACTGCCCGAAGCCCACACCGACTTCATCTTCGCCGTCACCGGTGAGGAACTGGGCCTGGCGGGGACGCTGTCGGTGCTGGCCCTCTTCGCGGCTCTAGGCTATGCGGGTATCCGCGTGGCCGGACGCACGGAGGACCCCTTCGTGAGGTACGCCGCGGGAGGCGTGACCACCTGGATCACCGCCCAGGCGGTGATCAACATCGGTGCGGTGCTCGGCCTGCTGCCGATCGCCGGTGTCCCCCTCCCGCTGTTCTCCTACGGAGGCTCCGCCCTGCTGCCGACCATGTTCGCCATCGGGCTGATGATCGCCTTCGCGCGCGACGAGCCCGCTGCGCGGGCGGCGCTTGCGATGCGGCAACCTCGCTTTGGTAGAAAGCGGGGAGCCGGCCCGCAGGGGCCTCGGAGATGGAACACGATGCGACGGCGTGCCTCGGCGGCGCGCTCGTCCGGAGAGCGGTGAATTTCGGTGCATGTCGTACTCGCCGGTGGGGGGACCGCCGGCCACATCGAGCCCGCGCTCGCCCTCGCGGACGCCCTGCGCAGGCAGGACCCCACCGTGGGGATCACGGCCCTGGGCACGGAACGCGGTCTGGAGACCAAGCTCGTCCCGGAGCGCGGCTACGAGCTCGCGCTGATCCCGGCGGTGCCGCTGCCCCGCAAGCCCACCCCCGAACTGATCACCGTCCCGGGCCGGCTGCGCGGCACCATCAAGGCCGCCGAGCAGATCCTGGAGCGCACCAAGGCGGACTGCGTCGTCGGCTTCGGCGGCTATGTCGCCCTGCCCGGCTACCTCGCCGCCAAGCGCCTCGGCGTGCCGATCGTGATCCACGAGGCCAACGCCCGCCCCGGTCTCGCCAACAAGATCGGCTCCCGGTACGCCGCCCAGGTCGCCGTCTCCACCCCGGACAGCAAGCTGCGCGACGCCCGCTACATCGGCATCCCGCTGCGCCGCTCCATCGCCACCCTGGACCGGGCCGCCGCCCGCCCCGAGGCCCGGCACCGCTTCGGCCTCGACCCCAACCTGCCCACCCTGCTGGTCTCGGGCGGCTCCCAGGGTGCGCGCCGCCTCAACGAGGTCGTCCAGCAGGTCGCGCCCTGGCTGCAGCAGGCCGGCATCCAGATCCTGCACGCGGTCGGTCCGAAGAACGAACTGCCGCAGGTACACCAGATGCCGGGAATGCCCCCCTACATCCCGGTAAGTTACCTGGACCGGATGGACCTCGCGTACGCCGCGGCCGACATGATGCTCTGTCGCGCGGGCGCGATGACCGTCGCCGAACTCTCCGCCGTCGGACTCCCGGCCGCCTACGTCCCGCTGCCCATCGGCAACGGCGAGCAGCGGCTGAACGCCCAGCCGGTGGTCAAGGCCGGCGGTGGCCTGCTGGTCGACGACGCGGAACTCACCCCGGAGTGGGTGCAGCAGAACCTCCTGCCCGTGCTCGCCGACCCGCACCGGCTGTACGAGATGTCCCGCGCGGCAAGCGAGTTCGGCCGACGGGACGCCGACGACCTGCTCGTCGGCATGGTGTACGAGGCGATCGCCTCACGCCGATAGGACCGTATGACGAAAGGCAAGTGAGCAGCGTGGCCGGACCGACCACCACCGCCGAACGCGGTGAACGCCGACAGGAGTCGTCCGGCCCGCCGCTCGTCCGCCGGCTGCGCAACCGCCGCTTCCGCAGGACCCTCGTCCTGGTGCTGGCCGTGGTGCTGCTCGGGTCCGGCTCCGGCTGGCTGCTGTACGGCTCCCCGTGGCTGCGGGTGCGCCATGTCGCCGTGTCCGGCACAGCCGTTCTGACCCCCGAACAGGTCCTCGCGGCCGCCGACGTCCCGGTCGGTGCGCCGATGGTCTCCGTCGACACCGACGGGATCGAGGCCCGGCTGCGTCGCGAACTGCCCCGCATCGACACGGTGGACGTCGTCCGTTCCTGGCCCCGTGGAATCGGGCTGAAAGTCGTCGAGCGCATCCCGGTGCTGCTGATCGAAAAGGGCGGAAATTTCGTTGAAGTGGACAGGGAAGGCGTCCGTTTCGCCACGGTTTCGCAGGCACCGAAAGGTGTTCCGACGCTGGAACTGAGCCTGTCCCGGTCCGGTTCGGCCACCGCGAGCCTGCGCCGATTCGGCACCGACCGGCTGGTGCGGGAAGCGGTCGACGTCGCGCGCGCCGTCCCGGCCGCCGTCCGCGGGGACACCCGGACCCTCAAGGTCCGTTCCTACGACGACATCTCGCTGGAGTTGGGGGACGGGCGGGTCGTCGAGTGGGGCAGTTCCGAGAACGGCGCCGCGAAAGCGCGCACGCTGACCGCACTCATGAAAGCCGCCTCCGGCGCCCGGCACTTCGACGTGAGTGTTCCCACCGCCCCCGCGTCATCGGTGAGTTGACGCACATCAGCGCAGGCCAGCACCCTGGTTGGGCACCGCTGTGCCTGATCACATAGGGTGAAAAGAAAAACGGGAGGTTCGGCGTGTTCGTTGAACGGGCGCCACTTGTCGACTTAGTGTCCTGTTCAGAAGACTCCAAGGAACAGACACACTGGTAACCCTAAACTTCAGGGTTAGGGTTCGGGTCGGCGCTACGGACCGTCCCCATCGGCATCTGCCGGCCCGCGCGGGGCACCGCACGGGACGGCGACGTAATTCGAGGCGAGAGGCCTTCGACGTGGCAGCACCGCAGAACTACCTCGCAGTCATCAAGGTCATCGGTGTCGGCGGCGGTGGTGTCAATGCCATCAACCGGATGATCGAGGTCGGTCTCAAGGGCGTCGAGTTCATCGCCATCAACACCGACGCGCAGGCGCTGTTGATGAGCGACGCCGACGTCAAGCTCGACGTCGGCCGTGAACTCACCCGGGGACTGGGCGCCGGCGCCAACCCGGCCGTCGGCCGCAAGGCCGCCGAGGACCACCGCGAGGAGATCGAGGAGGTCCTCAAGGGGGCCGACATGGTCTTCGTGACGGCCGGCGAGGGCGGCGGCACCGGTACCGGCGGCGCGCCCGTCGTGGCCAACATCGCGCGCTCCCTCGGCGCCCTCACCATCGGCGTGGTCACCCGCCCGTTCACCTTCGAGGGCCGGCGCCGCGCCAACCAGGCCGAGGACGGCATCGCCGAACTCCGCGAAGAGGTCGACACCCTCATCGTCATCCCCAACGACCGTCTGCTGTCCATCTCGGACCGCCAGGTCTCGGTGCTCGACGCGTTCAAGTCGGCCGACCAGGTGCTGCTCTCCGGTGTCCAGGGCATCACCGACCTCATCACCACCCCCGGCCTGATCAACCTCGACTTCGCCGACGTGAAGTCGGTCATGTCGGAAGCCGGCTCGGCCCTCATGGGCATCGGCTCGGCCCGCGGCGACGACCGGGCGGTGGCCGCCGCCGAGATGGCGATCTCCTCGCCGCTCCTGGAGGCCTCCATCGACGGCGCCCGGGGCGTGCTGCTCTCCATCTCCGGCGGCTCCGACCTCGGCCTGTTCGAGATCAACGAGGCCGCCCAGCTGGTCAGCGAGGCGGCCCACCCGGAGGCCAACATCATCTTCGGCGCCGTCATCGACGACGCCCTCGGCGACGAGGTCCGCGTCACCGTCATCGCGGCGGGCTTCGACGGGGGCCAGCCGCCCGCCCGCCGGGACAACGTCCTCGGCTCGTCCTCGGCCACCGCCCGCCGCGACGAGCCCGCACCGGCCCGGCGGGAGCCCGAGCGCCCCTCCTTCGGCTCGCTCGGCAGCGTGACCCCCAAGGAGGAGCCGGAGCCGGCGCCCGAGCCGGTGGCCGACATCCCGGTCGCCCCGCCGGTCCCGCCGTCCCGGACCTACACGGACAGTGCGGCCGAGGAACTGGACGTACCGGACTTCCTCAAGTGATCCTTACGACGTGACAGGACAGCGCGAGACCGTGAGCGGCGCGCACTTCGCCTTCACCGACAGGTGGGGCGGGGTGAGCGCCGCTCCGTATGAGGAGCTCAACCTGGGCGGGGCGGTCGGCGACGACTCCGAGCTGGTACGTACCAACCGGGAGATCGCCGCCAAGTCGCTCGGCCTGGACCCCGGCCGGGTGGTCTGGATGAACCAGGTCCACGGCAAGGACGTGGCCGTGGTGGATGAGCCCTGGGGGGAGCGGCCGGTGCCCGAGGTCGACGCGGTCGTCACGGCGCGCCGGGGGCTCGCCCTCGCCGTCCTCACCGCCGACTGCACGCCGGTGCTGCTCGCCGACCCGGTCGCCGGCATCGTGGCCGCCGCCCACGCGGGCCGGCCCGGGATGGTCGCGGGGGTCGTGCCCGCCGCCGTACGGACCATGGCGGAACTCGGCGCCGAGCCGGCCCGGATCGTCGCCCGCACCGGCCCCGCCGTCTGCGGCCGCTGCTACGAGGTTCCGGAGGCGATGCGCGCCGAGGTCGCCGCGGTCGAACCGGCGGCGCACGCCGAGACCGGCTGGGGCACTCCGGCGGTGGACGTGAGCGCCGGCGTGCACGCACAGCTCGCGCGCGCCGGGGTGCTCGACCGGGCGCAGTCGCCGGTGTGCACGCTGGAGTCGGGTGATCACTTCTCGTACCGGCGTGACCGCGTGACCGGTCGGCTCGCCGGCTATGTGTGGCTGGACTGATAGGACATGACCGACCGTAGGACCGAACTCGCCGCGAACCTGGCGAAAGTGGAGGAGCGCATCGCCGCCGCCTGCGTGGCGGCGGGGCGCAAGCGGGAGGAGGTGACCCTGATCGTGGTCACCAAGACCTACCCCGCGAGCGACGTGCGGATCCTGTCGGGGCTCGGGGTGCGCCACGTCGCCGAGAACCGGGACCAGGACGCGGCCCCCAAGGCCGCCGAATGTTCGGATCTGCCCATGAGTTGGCACTTTGTCGGCCAACTGCAGACCAACAAGGTGCGATCTGTCGTGGGGTATGCGGATCTCGTGCAGTCCGTCGACCGCGCCAAGCTCGTGGACGCGCTGTCCAGGGAGGCGGTGCGGGCCGGGCGCGAGGTCGGCTGCCTCATCCAGGTCGCGCTCGACGCGGGCGCGAGCGGAAGGGGGGAGCGCGGCGGCGTGGCGCCGGGCGGAATCGAAGAGTTGGCCGCCCTCGTCGCCGGCTCGCCGGGTCTGCGGCTCGACGGCCTCATGACCGTCGCCCCGCTCACCGGCGAGTACGCGGGGCGTCAACGCGCGGCGTTCGAGCGGTTGATGGATTTGTCGACCGACCTGCGCCGAGCCCATCCGGCTGCGAACATGGTCTCCGCAGGGATGAGTGCGGACCTTGAGGAAGCCGTGGCCGCCGGGGCGACACATGTACGCGTCGGCACCGCGGTACTCGGAGTCCGCCCCAGGCTCGGGTAACGTCGCCAGGAAGTCGGACCACAGCAGAAAATATGGTCAATGCCGCCTTAGGCGGGCGCAAAGACCGCGTGGATCGCGGGACTTGGCAGTCGTCACCGATCCACCACAGAGCGGAGGACTCAGAGCATGGCCGGCGCGATGCGCAAGATGGCGGTCTACCTCGGCCTCGTGGAGGACGATGGGTACGACGGCCGCGGATTCGACCCCGATGACGACTTCGAGCCCGAACTGGACCCGGAGCCCGAGCGGGATCATCGACGGCACGAGCCGTCACACCAGTCCCATGGATCACACCAGTCCCAAAGGGACGATTCGGTACGAGTGGTGCAGCCGTCGCCCCCCCGCGAACCGGTGTCGCATTCCGCTGCGCTCGCCGCGGAATCGGGACGCCCGGCGCGCATCGCCCCCGTGGCGTCCATCACACAAGAACGCGCAAGTCTGGAGAAGAACGCACCGGTGATCATGCCCAAGGTCGTGTCGGAACGAGAGCCTTACCGGATCACCACGCTTCACCCCCGGACCTACAACGAGGCCCGTACCATCGGGGAACACTTCCGTGAGGGCACCCCGGTGATCATGAATCTGACTGAGATGGATGACACAGACGCGAAGCGACTTGTCGACTTTGCGGCCGGTTTGGTGTTTGGTCTTCACGGCAGCATCGAGCGGGTGACGCAGAAGGTGTTCCTGTTGTCGCCTGCTAACGTCGATGTCACGGCGGAGGACAAGGCCCGCATCGCAGAGGGCGGGTTCTTCAACCAGAGCTGAGACGCAAGACCGGTACAAAGCACGGAACAGGGGAGAGGGAAAGCACGGACCATGAGCGTGTTCCTGGATGTGATCTACATCGCGCTGATGTGCTTCCTCATCGTGCTCATCTTCCGGTTGGTCATGGACTACGTGTTCCAGTTCGCCCGCTCATGGCAACCCGGCAAGGCGATGGTGGTCGTACTTGAGGCCACCTACACTGTCACCGATCCACCGCTCAAGCTTCTGCGGCGGTTCATCCCGCCGCTGCGTCTCGGGGGCGTGGCGCTCGACCTGTCCTTCTTCGTACTGATGATCATCGTCTACATCCTGATCGCGATCGTTGGTCGGCTGTGATGAGCGATGTGACCTACCGTCTTGCCGATGCCGACGACTACGTTGAGGTGAAGAGATGCCGTTGACCCCCGAGGACGTGCGGAACAAGCAGTTCACGACCGTCCGCCTCCGAGAAGGCTATGACGAGGACGAGGTCGATGCCTTCCTCGATGAGGTCGAAGCCGAACTGACGCGTCTGCTCCGCGAGAACGAGGACCTGCGCGCCAAACTGGCCGCGGCCACGCGCGCCGCTGCCCAGAACCAGCAGAACATGCGCAAGCCTCCGGAGCCGCAGGACCAGCAGCAGGGCGGCATGCCTCAGGGCGGAATGCCCCAGCAGGGCGGGATGCCCCAGGGCATGCCGCAGCAGGGCATGCCGCAGCAGGGCGGAATGCCCCAGCAGGGCATGCGAGGCCCCGGCGCTCCGGTGCCCGCCGGCATATCGGGCCCGCCGCAGCAGCAGATGGGTGGCCCCATGGGCGGTCCCCCGCAGCTGCCGAGCGGTGCCCCGCAGCTGCCGGCCGGTCCCAGTGGCCAGGGCGGTCCGCAGGGTCCCGGCCCGATGGGTCCCGGTCCGATGGGCCAGGGTCCCGGTCCGATGGGCCAGGGTCCCGGACCGATGGGTCAGGGCATGGGCCAGGGTCCCGGTCCGATGGGCCAGGGCATGATGGGCGGCCAGCCGCCCATGCAGCAGCAGATGGGTGGCCCGATGGGCGGCCCCATGGGCGGTCCGATGGGCGGCCCCGGTCAGGGCCCCGGTGGCGACAGCGCCGCCCGTGTCCTCTCGCTGGCCCAGCAGACCGCCGACCAGGCGATCGCCGAGGCCCGCTCCGAGGCCAACAAGATCGTCGGCGAGGCCCGCAGCCGCGCCGAAGGTCTGGAGCGTGACGCCCGTGCCAAGGCCGACGCGCTGGAGCGGGACGCGCAGGAGAAGCACCGCGTCGCCATGGGCTCCCTGGAGTCCGCGCGCGCCACGCTGGAGCGCAAGGTCGAGGACCTGCGCGGCTTCGAGCGCGAGTACCGCACGCGTCTGAAGTCGTACCTGGAGTCGCAGCTGCGTCAGCTGGAGACCCAGGCCGACGACTCCCTGGCGCCGCCGCGCACCCCGGCCACGGCCTCCCTCCCGCCGTCCCCGGCGCCCTCCATGGCCCCGGCCGGCGCGAGCGCCCCGTCCTACGGCGGCAACCCGCCGATGGGCGGCCCGTCCCCCGCTGCCCCGTCCTACGGCGGCCAGCAGCAGATGACGCCGGCGATGACCCAGCCGATGGCACCGGTACGCCCGCAGGGCCCGTCCCCGATGGGCCAGGCACCGTCCCCGATGCGCGGCTTCCTCATCGACGAGGACGACAACTGACGGCCGCCGCGTAACACCGCGCAGGCGTCGGCAGCCTCCAAAGGGCGGGGCCCCGGATCACCATCCGGGGCCCCGCCCTTTTCCCGCACGTGTGATCAGGGGCCCACTGCAGGGGGCGCGGGGAACCGCGCACGGTGCCTGGTCCGACCCGCACATACGAGGGGCCCGATCCCCACAGTGGAGACCGGGCCCCTAGAGAAGACGCCGGCGCCTACGCCTTCCGCAGCCGGAACGTCAGCGACAGCCCCTCGTCGGTGAAGGGGTCGCCGTACCCCTCGTCACCCTCGCCCTGGGCGAAGTCGGTCGCCAGAACCTCGTCGGCGATCAGCGAAGCATGCTCCGCCAGCGCCGCGATCACCGCCGGGTCGGTCGACACCCACCTCAGCACGATCCTGTCGGCCACATCCAGCCCACTGTTCTTCCGCGCCTCCTGGATCAGCCGGATCGCGTCCCGGGCGAGCCCCGCCTGCCGCAGCTCCTCCGTGATCTCCAGGTCGAGCGCGACGGTCGCCCCGGAGTCCGACGCCACCGACCAGCCCTCACGCGGCGTCTCCGTGATGATCACCTCGTCCGGTGCCAGCGTCACCGTCTCGCCGTCGACCTCCACCGACGCCGTACCCTCGCGCAGCGCCAGCGACAGCGCGGCCGCGTCCGCCCCGGCGATCGCCCTGGCGACCTCCTGCACCCGCTTGCCGAACCGCTTGCCCAGCGCCCGGAAGTTGGCCTTGGCCGTGGTGTCCACGAGCGAACCGCCCACCTCGGACAGCGAGGCCAGCGAGGACACGTTCAGCTCGTCGGTGATCTGCGCGTGCAGCTCCGGGTCGAGCGCGTCGAAGCCGACCGCCGCGACCAGTGCCCGGGACAGCGGCTGCCGCGTCTTCACGCCCGACTCCGCGCGCGTGGCCCGCCCCAGCTCCACGAGCCGTCGTACCAGGACCATCTGCCTGGACAGCTCCGGGTCGATCGCGGACAGGTCCGCCTCCGGCCACGCCGCCAGGTGCACCGACTCCGGGGCGCCCGGGGTCACCGGCGCCACCAGGTCCTGCCACACCCGCTCGGTGATGAACGGGGTCAGCGGGGCCATCAGCTTGGTGACGGTCTCCACGACCTCGTGCAGCGTGCGCAGCGCGGCCTTGTCGCCCTGCCAGAAGCGGCGCCGCGAGCGGCGGACGTACCAGTTGGACAGGTCGTCGACGAACGCCGACAGCAGCTTGCCGGCACGCTGCGTGTCGTACGCCTCCAGCGACTGCGTGACCTGGTCGGTGAGCGCGTGCAGTTCCGAGAGCAGCCAGCGGTCCAGGAGCGGGCGGTCGGCCGGGGCCGGATCGGCCGCGGACGGCGCCCAGTTCGACGTACGGGCGTACAGCGCCTGGAAGGCGACCGTGTTCCAGTACGTCAGCAGCGTCTTGCGGACGACCTCCTGGATCGTGCCGTGCCCGACCCGGCGGGCCGCCCACGGCGAACCGCCGGCCGCCATGAACCACCGCACCGCGTCCGCGCCGTGCCGGTCCATCAGCGGGATCGGCTCCAGGGTGTTGCCCAGGTGCTTGGACATCTTGCGGCCGTCCTCGGCGAGGATGTGGCCGAGGCACACCACGTTCTCGTACGACGACTTGTCGAAGACCAGCGTGCCGACGGCCATCAGCGTGTAGAACCAGCCTCGCGTCTGGTCGATCGCCTCGGAGATGAACTGCGCCGGGTAGCGGCTCTCGAACAGCTCCTTGTTCTTGTGCGGGTAGCCCCACTGCGCGAACGGCATCGAACCCGAGTCGTACCAGGCGTCGATGACCTCCGGCACGCGTGTGGCCGTCTTGTCGCACTGCGGGCAGGCGAACGTGACGTCGTCGATGAACGGGCGGTGCGGGTCCAGCTCCGACTGGTCGGTGCCGGTCAGCTCGGTGAGCTCCGCGCGGGAGCCGACGCAGGTCAGGTGGTCGTCCTCGCAGCGCCAGATCGGCAGCGGGGTGCCCCAGTAGCGGTTGCGGGACAGCGCCCAGTCGATGTTGTTGTCCAGCCAGTCCCCGTACCGGCCGTGCTTGACCGTGTCCGGGAACCAGTTGGTGTTCTCGTTCTCCGCGAGGAGACGGTCCTTGATCGCCGTCGTGCGGATGTACCAGGACGGCTGCGCGTAGTAGAGCAGCGCGGTGTGGCAGCGCCAGCAGTGCGGGTAGCTGTGTTCGTACGGCAGGTGCTTGAAGAGGAGGCCACGCTGCTTGAGGTCCTCGGTGAGCCGTTCGTCGGCCTTCTTGAAGAAGACGCCGCCGACCAGCGGCACGTCCTCCTCGAAGGTGCCGTCCGGACGGACCGGGTTCACCACCGGCAGGCCGTAGGCGCGGCAGACCTTGAGGTCGTCCTCACCGAAGGCGGGGGACTGGTGCACCAGACCCGTACCGTCCTCGGTCGTGACGTACTCCGCGTTCACGACGTAGTGCGCCGGTTCCGGGAACTTTACGAGTTCGAACGGACGTTGATACGTCCAGCGCTCCATGTCGGCGCCCGTGAAGGTCTGGCCCGTGGTCTCCCAGCCCTCGCCGAGCGCCTTGGCGAGCAGCGGCTCGGCGACGACGAGCTGTTCCTCGCCGTCGGTCGCGACGACGTAGGTGACCTCCGGGTGCGCGGCGACCGCCGTGTTGGACACCAGGGTCCACGGAGTGGTCGTCCACACCAGGAGCGCGGCCTGGCCGGCGAGCGGACCGGAGGTGAGCGGGAAACGGACGTACACGGAGGGGTCGACGACCGTCTCGTAGCCCTGCGCCAGCTCGTGGTCGGACAGGCCGGTGCCGCAGCGCGGGCACCAGGGGGCGACGCGGTGGTCCTGGACCAGCAGGCCCTTGTCGAAGATCGTCTTCAGCGACCACCAGACCGACTCGATGTACTCGGGGTCCATCGTGCGGTAGGCGTCGTCCAGGTCGGTCCAGTAGCCCATGCGGGTCGTCAGGGCCTCGAAGGCGTCGGTGTGGCGGGTCACCGACTCCCGGCACTTGGCGTTGAACTCGGCGATGCCGTACTTCTCGATGTCCGGCTTGCCGCTGAACCCCAGCTCCTTCTCGACCGCGAGCTCCACGGGCAGGCCGTGGCAGTCCCAGCCGGCCTTGCGGGCCACGTGGTAGCCGCGCATGGTGCGGAAGCGGGGGAAGACGTCCTTGAAGACGCGCGCCTCGATGTGGTGGGCGCCGGGCATGCCGTTGGCGGTGGGCGGGCCCTCGTAGAACACCCACTCGGGGCGGCCCTCGGACTGCTCCAGGGTCTTGGCGAAGATCTTCTGCTCGCGCCAGAAGTCGAGCACGGCGTGCTCGAGGGCGGGCAGGTCGACCTGGGCGGGCACCTGGCGGTACGTCGGCGCTGTCATCTGCGAGCTTCCTCCAACGGACTTGCTGCCTTCCGTCGGAGGGACGAGAGCCTTGCCTTCCGTACGCCGTGTGCGGCGCGCTCCCGCGGTACCACCCTCCTTGGCTCCCCGGGCGCCGTACGCGCCGGTGAGCCCCCTCATTGGGGTCGCGAAGCCGGTTCTACTCGCCGCCGCTCCTCAGCGGCTGCTTTCTTCCGGCGGCTCCGGGGTGATCTTCACGTCGCGCTCGCCCCCGGGCTTCCACCGTCCCCGGGTCGCTCTGGGCTGCGTACGCCGCTACTCGTCCCCATCCACGCTTCTCGCTCCGCCCAGTGTACGGCGCCGCACGGACAGCGGCCGACCCGTTTTCCCGCCGCCGGGAGAGCGGGCCCGTCCGGCTGCCGAGATGACCCGAATGGCGCGGTACGCGTGTTCGCATCCTGTGATGTCCGGCTCGGCGGATTACCGCGCGGGGAGCTGGGCACAACGCATGCATACCTGCTGCGTGGGGGGTGCGGGGCGGGCGGATCGGGCGGCGTGCCCCGTTGCCGCGGGACTCAAGTCGATTTATCGTCCCAGCACGATGCGCGTGCAAGATCACAATATGTGAAGGGGCCGCGGCCATGGTGGCGAAGAAGACCGCGGGGGACGCCGAAAAGAAGAGCACGCGCGCGACAGCGACGGCTCCTTCCAGGAAGACGCCGGCCGAGCAGGGCTCCGCCGGGAAAGAGGCCGTGAAGAGGGCACCGGCGGGGAAGACGGCCGAGGGGAAGCCCGCGGTGAAGAAGGCCGACGGGGCGAAGTCGGCGAAGCGGGAGAAGGCCGGGAAGCCGGAGAAGGGCGCGTCCAGGGCCGCGGCGGCGAGGACTGCGGCGGAGAAGAGCACGGCCAAGAAGAGCACGGCCAAGAAAGCGGGCGCGGCGCGGGCCGCGAAGCAGACGGGAGCCACGACGGTGGTTGCGAAGAAGACTCCTGGCACGGCCACGGCGGCGGAGACGGCCGTCCCCAAGGCACGGGTCGCCACGGCGGCTCCGGGCGAGCTCGCGGTACGCCCCGGCGAGGACCCGTGGACACCGCAGGAGGTCGAGGAGGCGCGCACCGAGCTGACGTCCGAGGCGGTGCGGCTGCGGGCCGAGATCGAGGCGTCCGACAGCGCCCTGGCCGGGCTGATGCGGGACTCCGGCGACGGCGCCGGTGACGACCAGGCCGACACCGGCACGAAGAACATCACCCGCGAGCACGAACTGGCGCTGGCCGCCAACGCGCGCGAGATGCTCGACCAGACCGAGCGTGCCCTGCAGAAGCTGGACGCGGGCACCTACGGCCTCTGCGAGAACTGCGGGAACCCCATCGGGAAGGCCAGGATGCAGGCCTTCCCGAGGGCCACCCTGTGCGTCGAGTGCAAGCAGAAGCAGGAACGCCGCTACTGAGCATCGGGGTCGTCCGGGGCGTGCCGTAGTCTCGTCCCGAGGCAGGCACCTAGGTTGAGGGACTCACGTGGCAGAGGCGGAACGCATCATCGGTACGCCGGGCACCCCGGACGACGGCGGCGAGCGGACGGCGGCGCCCCGCGCCTTCGACGCGTCCGGTGCGGATCAGCAGTCCACCGCGGACCGGCGGCCCGGACGTGGGCGCCGGATCGCCGTGCTCTTCGCGGTGGCGGCCTTCGCGTACACCCTCGACCTGGTCAGCAAGATGATCGTGGTCGCGAAGCTGGAGCACCACGCGCCGATCGAGGTCGTCGGGGACTGGCTGGAGTTCCACGCGATCCGCAACCCGGGCGCGGCCTTCGGCTTCGGCGGTGCCTTCACGATCATCTTCACGGTGATCGCGGCGGCCGTGATCGTCGTGATCTTCCGGCTGGCGCGCAAGCTGTACAGCTTCCCCTGGGCGATCGCCCTCGGCCTGCTGCTCGGCGGCGCGCTCGGCAACCTCACCGACCGGATCTTCCGCTCACCGGGGGTCTTCGAGGGCCAGGTGGTCGACTTCATCGCGCCCAAGGGCTTCGCGGTGTTCAACCTGGCCGACTCGGCGATCGTCTGCGGCGGCGTCCTGATCGTGCTGCTCTCCTTCCGCGGCCTGGACCCCGACGGGACCGTCCACAAGGACTGAGGGGCCGCCCGCACGGGCGCGCTCACGGCCTCGCACGGGCCCGCTCACGGGCGCTGCACGGGTGGCGCGATCACGGCACCGCACGGACCCTGCACGGGCCCGCTCACGAGCCCCGCACAGGCGTGCGTACGGGGCCGTCGGTGCCGTCCGGCATACTCGACGGGTGAGTACGCTTCCCGAGATCCGAACCCTGCCCGTGCCCGACGGCCTGGAGGGCGAGCGTGTCGACGCCGCCATCTCCCGCATGTTCGGCTTCTCCCGCACCAAGGCGGCGGAGCTGGCCGCGGCGGGCAAGGTCCAGGTCGACGGCTCGGTGGTCGGCAAGTCCGAGCGAGTGCGCGGCGGGGCCTGGCTGGAGGTCGAGATGCCGGGGGCGCCCGCGCCCGTCCAGATCGTCGCCGAGCCCGTCGAAGGCATGGAGATCGTGCACGACGACGACGACGTGGTCGTGATCGTCAAGCCGGTCGGCGTCGCCGCGCACCCCAGCCCCGGCTGGACCGGCCCCACCGTGATCGGCGGTCTGGCCGCCGCCGGCTACCGCATCTCCACCTCCGGCGCCGCCGAGCGCCAGGGCATCGTGCACCGCCTCGACGTCGGCACCTCGGGCCTCATGGTGGTCGCCAAGTCCGAGCGGGCGTACACCTCGCTGAAGCGCCAGTTCAAGGAGCGCACGGTCGACAAGCGCTACCACACGCTCGTGCAGGGCCACCCCGACCCGACCAGCGGCACCATCGACGCCCCGATCGGCCGCCACCCCCAGCACGACTACAAGTGGGCGGTCACGGCCGACGGCAAGCCCTCCGTGACCCACTACGACCTCATCGAGGCCTTCCGCGCGGCCTCCCTGCTCGACGTGAAGCTGGAGACGGGCCGCACCCACCAGATCCGCGTCCACATGGCCGCCCACCGCCACCCGTGCGTCGGCGACCTCACCTACGGTGCCGACCCGACGCTCGCCAGGCGGCTGCACCTGACCCGGCAGTGGCTGCACGCGGTCCGGCTCGGTTTCGAGCACCCCGGGGACGGCGAGTGGGTCGAGTTCGCCAGCGACTACCCGGCCGACCTGCAGAAGGCGCTCGACCAGGTCCGCGAGGAGACCTACGGATGAGCACGCGCGCGTACGTGGTGCGCGTCGCCGAGGACCCCGCCGACCTGGAGGCGTGCTTCGCGGTCCGCAAGCAGGTCTTCGTGGCCGAGCAGGGTGTCCCCGAGGACCTGGAGTACGACGCGTACGACCCCGTCGCCGTGCACGTCCTGGCGGTCCGCGCGGACGGCGTACCGCTCGGCACCGGCCGGCTGCTGTACGGCGAGGTCGCCGCGGCCAGGACGGGCGGCGCCCCGTCCCTCGGCTCGCTGGGCCGTCTCGCGGTCATCGCGGAGGCCCGCGGCCTCGGCGTGGGCGTCGCGCTGGTCCGGGCCATCGAGGAGGCCGCACGCGCCCGTGGCCTGACCGCGGTGGACCTGCACGCGCAGACCCACGCGCTGGGCTTCTACGAGCGGCTGGGCTACGAGCCCTACGGCCCGGAGTACGAGGAGGCGGGCATCGCGCACCGGGGGATGCGGCGCGCGCTCTGACCGGGGTCGCATGGCAGGCTGGAGGCCCGTTGTGTGATCGTCTACACCCGGAGCGCTCGCCGTGGATCAGTTGGCCCTGTTGTTCGTGCTGTTGCTCGGGGCCCTGGTGAGCGTCCCGGTGGGAGACCGGTTCGGACTGCCCGCGCCCGTGCTGATGACGCTGTTCGGGATCGTCCTCGCGGTCGCCGACTTCGTGCCGAACGTCAACATCCCGCCTGAGCTGATCCTGCCCGGCCTGCTGCCGCCGCTGCTCTACGCCGCCGTGCGGCGGACCTCCTGGCGGCAGTTCGCGGCGAACAAACGGCCGATCTTCCTGCTCGCGGTGGCTCTGGTCTTCGTCACCACGGTGTGCGTGGCCGTCGTCGCCAACGCGATCGTGCCCGGACTGCCGATCGCCGCCGCGGTCGCGCTGGGCGCCCTGGTCGCCCCGCCCGACCCGGTCGCCGCGACCGCCGTCGCCGGGCAGCTCGGGCTGCCGCGCCGGCTGGTGTCGATCCTGGAGGGCGAGGGCCTCTTCAACGACGTCACGGCCATCGTGCTCTACCACGTCGCGATCGCGGCCGTGGTCAGCGGCACGTTCTCGCCGTGGCGGGCCGGGCTGGACTTCCTGCTGTCCGCCGTGGTCGCGGTCGTGGTGGGTCTGGTGCTCGGCTGGGGCGCCAACAAGCTGATGGACGTGCTCGGTGACGCCACCCTGCAGATCGGTCTGACCCTGATCGTCCCGTACGCCTCCTACGTCATCGCCGAGGAACTGCACGGCTCCGGGGTCCTGGCCGTGCTCACGACCGCGCTGTTCATCGCCGAGTACGCCACGGACGCCGACGACGTGATGACCCGGCTCGCCGGCTACACCTTCTGGGACATCGTCGACACGCTTGTGACCGGCGTCGCCTTCGGGCTGATCGGCCTGGAGCTGCACAACGCGATCCGCACGGCGTCCGGCCGCTGGGGCGAGCTGCTCGGCTGGGCGGCCACGATCGTCGCCGTGGTCGTGGTGGTACGGCTGGTCTGGCTGCTGCCGGCGACCTGGCTGACCAAGCGGCTGCACGCCCGGCGGGACTACGACGAGGAGATCCCGACCAGCTGGCGGGAGACGATCGTGATGTGGTGGTCCGGGATGCGCGGGGTGGCGTCGGTGGCGCTGGCCCTGGCCGTCCCGCTGAAGACCGACGACGGGTCGGCCTTCCCGGACCGGGACGAGATCGTCTTCATCGCCTTCGGCGTGATCATGGCGACACTGGTGCTCCAGGGGCTGACCCTGCCGTGGCTGGTGAAGCGGCTGGGGGTACGGGCCGACACCGACCGGGAGAAGGAGATCGAGAAGGAGCTGGCGGTGCGGGCGGCGAAGGCGGCACGGCGGCGCCTGAAGGAGATCGAGCAGGTCGAGGAGTTGCCGGAGGAGGTGACGGAGCAGATGCTGCGGCGGGCCTTCGAGATCGGGTTCCGGATCAGTCCCGACGTGGTGGAGGACGAGCGGCGGGAGGGGCACGAGAAGCGGATGCGGCGGCTGAAGCGGCTGCGGCGGATCCAGCAGGAGATGCTGAGCGCGGCGCGGCACGAGGTGCTGGCGGCGCGTAGCGAGCCGGGGGCGGATCCGGAGATCGTGGACCGGGTGCTGCGGCATCTGGACGTGCGCAGCCTGCGCTGACGCTCCGCTGGGGGTGCAGTGACGTGCCGTCGTTCGGCTGCGGCTTCGTCGTGGCTGGTCGCGCAGTTCCCCGCGCCCCTCACGGGGCGCCAGTCATACAAGTACATGGCGGCTGTGGACAGTCGCAGGCGCCGTCGGCTTCCCGCTCGTAGTCTCGGATCATGGCTCGGAACATTGTGATCAGTGGTGGAGGAACCGGGATCGGGCTCGCGGCGGCGCGGGTGTTCGCCGGGGACGGGGATCGGGTGCTGCTCCTCGGGCGGCGCAGGGAGGTGCTGGAGCGGGCGGGGGTGCCGGGGGCCGTCGCCCTCGCGGCGGACCTCGCCGAGCCGGCCGAGGTGCGCGACGTCGCGCGGTTCGTCGCCGACGAGTTCGGCACCGTGGACGTGCTCATCCACAGCGCCGGGGGGAACGCCGCGTTCGCGCCCGAGGCGGACAGCGGTGACCCGCTCGACGCGGTCGCCCGCGTCTGGAGCGGCAACTTCCGGCAGAACACGCTGACCTCCGTGCTGCTCACGGAGGCCCTGAAGGACCGGCTCGCCGACCCCGGCGGCCGGGTGCTGTTCCTCAGCTCCATAGCGGCCTTCCGGGGCTCGGGAACCGGGTCCTACGCGGCGTCCAAGGCCGCCCTGCACCCCTACGCCCACGACCTGGCCCGGCAGCTGGGGCCGCGCGGGGTCACGGTGAACGTGGTCGCGCCCGGATATGTCGAGGACACCGAGTTCTTCGGCGGCCCCGTCGACGAGGCCCGGCGGGAGCGGCTCGTCGCCGAGACGTCCACGGGGCGGGCCGGCATCCCCGGTGACGTCGCCGCCACCCTGCACTGGCTGGCCTCCCCGGCCGCCGGGCACGTCACCTCGCAGATCATCCAGGTCAACGGCGGCGCGGAACGCGGCCACTGAGGGCGCGGGGCGGGGAGAGCGAAGCGGTCAGCGGGGGCCGGTGTACGGCCGCTCGTGCAGGCGCCGGCCGGCGCCTGCCGCCACCCCGTCCTGGGAGGGGATGATCCCGCCGGGCGGCAGGACCGCGTCGGCCGTGTTGACCCGGGGCAGGGCGTAGGGGTGCTCCGCGCACAGCCAGGCGATCATCTGCTCGCGGACGGTCACCCGGACCGTCCAGATGTCGTCCGCGTCCTTGGCGGTCACCAGCGCCCGGACCTGCATCGTGTTCGGTGTGGAGTCGGTGACCACCAGACCGTAGGCACGCCCGTCCCAGGCCGGGCACGCGCGCAGGATGTCCTGGAGCTTGTCCCGCATGGCGTCGACCGGTGCCGAGTGGTCGACGTGCCAGTAGACGATCCCGGTCATCTGCGGGGTGCCCCGCGACCAGTTCTCGAAGGGTTTGGAGGTGAAGTACGACACCGGCATGGTGATCCGGCGCTCGTCCCAGGTCCGTACCGTCAGAAAGGTCAGGGTGATCTCCTCCACCGTGCCCCACTCGCCGTCGACCACGACGGTGTCACCGAGACGCACCATGTCACCGAAGGCGATCTGCAGACCGGCGAACATGTTCGCCAGCGTGGACTGGGCCGCCACACCGGCGACGATGCCGAGGACTCCGGCGGAGGCCAGCAGCGAGGCGCCGGCTGTGCGCATCGCCGGGAAGGTCAGCAGCATCGCCGCGGCGGCCACCACACCGACGATCGCCGTCACCACCCGCATGATCAGCGAGACCTGGGTGCGCACCCGGCGGACCCGGGCCGCGTCGTGGTGGGCGCGGGCGTAGCGGTCGTAGGTCGACTGCACGACGGCCGCCGCGATCCGCACCACCAGCCAGGCGGCCGACCCGATCAGCACCAGGGTCAGGACCTGCCCGACGGCGACCCGGTGCTCCCGGATCAGTTCGGCCTGGTCGTAGGAGCCTCTGAGCATGGCCGCGCACAGCACCAGCTGGTAGGGGATGCGGCCGCGGCGCAGCAGACCCCACAGCGGCGTCTCGCTGTGCCGCGCGTCGGCCTTGCGCAGCAGTAGATCGCTCGCCCAGCCGATCAGCAGGGTGAGGACGACGGCGCCGCCGAACACGATCAGCGGGCGGAGTACGTTCTCCATCTCCATGGCTCCGAACGTAACCGGATTTGCGGGGTCCTGAACATGTCGACCGGTGAGAAGGACGTCACGGTCCGAGGTGGAGGGCGGTCGGTGCCCCCGGCGGCGGCTGGCACCATGGGCGCATGAACATCATGCTCTTTCACTCCACCTACGGCCTCAGGCCCGCGGTGCGCGAGGCCGCGGACCGGCTGCGCGCCGCCGGGCACGAGGTGTGGACGCCGGACCTCTTCGAGGGGCGCACCTTCGACACGGTCGAGGAGGGCATGGAGTTCAACGAGTCGCTCGGCAAGGACGAGGTGCTGAAGCGGGCCGTGCTGGCGGCGGCGCCGTACTCGGAGCGCGGGCTGGTGTACGCGGGCTTCTCGCTGGGCGCCTCGATCGCGCAGACGCTGGCGCTGGGCGACGAGCGGGCCCGGGGGCTGCTGCTCCTGCACGGCACGTCGGACATCGCGCCCAGCGCCTCGGTCGAGGAGCTGCCGGTGCAGCTGCACGTGGCCGAGCCGGACGCGTTCGAGACGGACGACTGGCTCAGCGCGTGGTATCTGCAGATGGGCCGGGCCGGCGCCGACGTGGAGATCTACCGGTACCCGGGCGTCGGCCACCTCTACACCGACCCCGGCCTGCCGGACTACGACGCGGAGGCCGCCGAGGCCACCTGGCGAGTGGCACTCGGCTTCCTCGACACGCTGTAGCGACGGTTACACCGGATCGTAGGTGCGCTCGACCTTCTGTGTGCCCGTGCGGGTGCGGTAGGACCGTTCCCAGGACGAGGTGGCGTCGGCCTTCGTCTTGTCGGAGAGGACGTAGTAGTCCATCTGCGCCCGCGCGGGGGTGATGTCCAGGATCCCGTAGCCGTGCCGGTCGGTGTCGACCCAGTGCACATGGCGGTTGGCCAGTTGGATGACGGGGGCGGCGACGGTGGAGACGACGCCGGGGGAGACCTTCAGGATGTCGTCGAGGTTGTCGGAGGTCACCGAGGTGACCACGAACTCGGTGGCGGCCGAGGCGGACAGCGGGTAGGTCCCGGCGTCCACGGGCACGTCGTTGGCCCAGGCCATGTGGATGTCGCCGGTGAGGAACACCGTGTTGGTGATCGCGTTGGAGCGCAGGTGGGCCAGCAGCTCACGGCGGTCGTCGGTGTAGCCGTCCCACTGGTCGGTGTTGAGGGCGAGGCCGTCCTGGGGCAGGCCGAGCAGCTTGGCGAGCGGCTTGAACAGGTCGGCGGAGAGCGAGCCGATGGCGAACGGCGAGATCATCACCGAGTTGCCGACCAGCCGCCAGGTGGTGTCGGAGGCCTTGAGACCGGCCTTGAGCCAGTCGAGCTGGGCGCGGCCGGTGATGGTGCGGTCCGGGTCGTCGACCG
Organism: Streptomyces sp. NPDC051987; assembly: GCF_040680735.1. Classification (NCBI taxonomy): domain Bacteria; kingdom Bacillati; phylum Actinomycetota; class Actinomycetes; order Kitasatosporales; family Streptomycetaceae; genus Streptomyces; species Streptomyces sp. NPDC051987. The sequence continues at coordinate 42,326 of NZ_JBFAXI010000025.1, forward strand.
AGCCGCTGCCCGTGGAGACCTGCTGGGAGCGGAAGGAGCGCAGGTCGAGCAGGGAGAGGTCGGCGAGCTTGCCGAAGCGCAGCCGCCGGTAGGTGGTGCCGGCGATGGCCGGGCGGACCGGCATCCACTCGAAGTAGGCCTGCTTGGCGGCGGCCTGACGCGCCGTCCAGGTGCCCTCGGCGCCCTCGGTGTGGTTCTCGGCACCGCCGGACCAGGAGTCGTTGGCGAACTCGTGGTCGTCCCAGATCGCGATCACCGGCGCCTTGGCGTGCAGGGCCTGGAGGTCGGTGTCGGTCTTGTACTTGCCGTGCCGTATGCGGTAGTCGGCGAGGGTGATGATCTCGTGGGTGGGGGCGTGCTCCCGGACCACGGTGTCGCGGGTGCCGTACTCGCCGGTGCCGTACTCGTAGATGTAGTCGCCGAGGTGCAGCCAGGCGTCGAGGTCGCCGCGGGCCGCGAGGTGCCGGTAGGCGGCGAAGTAGCCCGCCTCCCAGTTGGCGCAGGAGACCACGCCGAAGCGCAGGCCGGGGACGGCGGCGTCGGCCGCGGGCGCGGTGCGGGTGTGCGCCACCGGGGAGTCCGTGGGACCGGCCGAGAAACGGAACCAGTAGTCGGTGGCCGGCGCCAGGCCGCGGATGTCGGCCTTGACCGTGTGGTCGGAGGCGGCGGTCGCGGTGGTGGAGCCCTTGGAGACGATGTTCGTCAGCGCCTTGTCGGTGGCGACGACCCAGCTGACCTCGGTGTCCGGGCCGACCCCGGAGCCCGGGGTCGCGTCGGCGGTCGGCGTCACCCGGGTCCACAGCAGAATGCCGTCGGGCAGCGGGTCGCCCGAGGCGACGCCGTGCAGGAAGGCGGGCGCGTCCGTGGCGGCCCGGGCCGGCAGCGCGGCGGCCAGCGGTGCGGCCAGGACAGCGGTCGCCGCCGCGGCCTTGACGACCGTACGGCGGCGGGGGGAGAGGGAGTGTGCACTCTCGGAAGACTGTGTTGATCTGTTTCGACTGGTCACGAGCGCTCAGGTTACTGACCAGTATGAACAAGAGCAGGCGAACTGACCAAAGTTCGCCTGCTCTTCACGTGGAGCCGGGGATTCCGCTCGGGCGTCAGGCCTTCAGGGCCGCGTCCACCACGGAGTTGAAGGCGTCGACCGTCATCGGCGGGTTGCCGCTGGAGTCGGCCGTCAGGATCTTGCCGTTCATGACGAAGCTCGGAGTGCCCGTGACGCCGTCCTTGTTGGTGTCCCAGGTCTTCGACATGGCCAGCGCCCAGGCGTCGTACTTGCCGGAGTTGACGTCGGCCTGGAAGGACTTGTTGTCCTTGAGCGCCGGGACGGTGTTGGCGACCTCGATGAGGTAGCTGTCGTTCTTGAACTTGTCGGTCGACTCGTCCGGGTGCCACTTCTTCGAGTACAGGGCGGTCTTGTACTCCAGGAACGCCTCGTCGCTGACGTTCAGCGCGGCGCCCATGGCCGCCATGGCGTTCTTCGAGCCCTCGCCACGCGAGCCGATCTGGCCCTTGCTGAGCGAGTCGCCGTCGAGGAACGTGCCGCCGATGTACTGGATCTTGAACTTGCCGTCGTCGATGTCCTTCTTGACCGTCGAACCGACGGTCTGCTCGAACTGGGCGCAGATCGGGCAGCGCGGGTCCTCGTAGACCTTCAGGGTCTTCTTGGCGGTGGACTTGCCGATGATGACGGTGGTGCCGTCGGTGCCCGTGGTGTTGGCCGGGGCGACGACCTTCTCGTCCTTCACGGCCTCCCAGTGGCTCGGCTTGTTGGCCTGGACGACGGCGTAGCCTATGCCGCCCGCCGCGGCCAGCACGGCCACGACCGAGCAGGCCACGATGACCTGCCGCCTGACCTTGGCGCGCTTGGCCTGCTTCTCGCGCTCGGCGCGCAGCCGCTCCCGGGCCGCGTTCTTGGCAGCTGCGCTGTTCCGCTTGCTCATGTTGGTGATCTCCATAGGGGACGCGCACATGTCGTACGCGGGATACGTGTGGGGGACTCGTCGTACTCGGAGCGCTCGGAGTGGTCCGAGCGCTCGGACGAGGGGCGTGCTCGGGTGGGAGAGGCACTCAGCCGACGGGCAGGGCGAGCGCCCCGGAGCACGGCGGTCCGCGCCGTCCCAGGGAGTGCGCGAGGAGCAGGTCGCGGGCGGCGGCCGGGCGGGGCGCCGGGCGCGGCAGCCGCCGTACCGGAGCCGGCCGGACCGTGCCCGCGGCGACCGCGAGGAGCAGCGGGCGGAAGGTGGTGGCGGCGACGGCGCGCAGCAGCTGGGTCAGGGCGCGCTCGCCGCGGCGCAGCCAGGCGGCGGCGAGCAGCCCGACGCCCACGTGTGCGGCGAGCAGCAGCCAGGCGGCGGCCGGGTCGGCCTGCGCGAGGGCCGCGGCGGCGCGGGAGCCGCCGGTCATCCGGGCCAGCGGGGCGCCGACCGTGCCGCCGTGGCAGAGGACGTCCAGGCCGACCGCGCGCAGCGGACCGGCGACGGGGCCGCCCGCCCGGCCGTAGCAGGCGTGCTGGCCGGTGGTGAGGACCGTGTCGGCGGCCAGCTCCAGCGGGACCAGCAGGGCCGCGATCCGCCCGAATCCGCGCTCGCGGCCCGCCAGCGCGTACGCCGTGCCGAACACCCCGGCGGCGACCGCGGCCACCGTCGCGAACGGCAGCGGGGCCCGGGACAGCAGCACGTGCGACGCGGTGCTGAGCGTCACGACGAAGGCCGTGAACAGCGCCGCGCGCACGGTTCTGAGCTGGCTCCCGGATATGTCCATAGCGGTGGAGAGTCTGTCACGTACTCCTGTAGGAGACCCCTAAAAGGGGCCTGAGAATCGGCGAAGGTTACAGCCCCGGTATGCGGCCGTTGCGGAAGAGGTCGACGAAGATCTGGTGGTCGGCACGCGCGCGGGCGCCGTAGCTGTGCGCGAAGTCGGTGAGCAGGCCCGCGAAACCGTCCTCGTCGGCGGCGATCGCGGCGTCGATGGCCCGCTCGGTGGAGAACGGCACCAGGGACTCGCCGGAGGTGTCGTCCGCCGCCGAGTGCATGGACGCCGTGGCCCGGCCGAGGTCGGCGACGACCGCCGCGATCTCCTCCGGGTCGTCGATGTCGCCCCAGTCCAGGTCCACCGCGTACGGCGACACCTCGGCGACCAGCTGCCCCGCGCCGTCCAGCTCGGTCCAGCCCAGCCACGGGTCGGCGTGCGCCTGCAGGGCGCGCTGCGAGATCACCGTGCGGTGGCCCTCGTGCCGGAAGTAGTCCCGGATCGCCGGGTCCGTGACGTGCCGGGACACGGCCGGGGTCTGGGCCTGCTTGATGTAGATCACCACGTCGTTCTCCAGGGCGTCCGTGGCGCCCTCCAGGAGGATGTTGTACGACGGCAGGCCGGCCGAGCCGATGCCGATGCCGCGGCGGCCCACGACGTCCTTCACGCGGTAGGAGTCCGGCCGGGACAGGGACGCCTCGGGGAGCGTCTCCAGGTAGCCGTCGAAGGCCGCGAGCACCTTGTAGCGGGTCGCCGCGTCCAGCTCGATGGAGCCGCCGCCGGAGGCGAAGCGGCGCTCCCAGTCGCGGATCTCCGTCATCGAGTCCAGCAGCTCGAAGCGGGTCAGCGAGCGGGCCGCGCGCAGCGCGCCCAGCAGCGGGCCCTCGGCGGTGTCCAGGGTGAACGGCGGCACCTCGTCGCTCTTCGCGCCCGTCGCCAGCGCGCGGATGCGCTCGCGGTAGGCGCCCGCGTACACCTCGACCAGCTCGGTGATCTGCTCGTCGCTGAGCGCCTTCGCGTACCCGATCAGCGCGACGGAGGCGGCGAAGCGCTTCAGGTCCCAGGTGAACGGGCCGACGTAGGCCTCGTCGAAGTCGTTGACGTTGAAGACCAGGCGGCCGTTGGAGTCCATGTAGGTGCCGAAGTTCTCCGCGTGCAGGTCGCCGTGGATCCACACGCGCGAGGTCCGCTCGTCCAGGTACGGGCCGGTGTACGTCCGCCCGGCACCGAGGCCGGCGTGCTCCGCGTCCAGGTCGTGGTAGAAGAGCGCGGCCGTGCCCCGGTAGAAGGCGAAGGCCGAGGCCGCCATCTTCCGGAACTTCACGCGGAACGCGGCCGGGTCGGCGGCCAGGAGCTCGCCGAAGGCGGTGTCGAAGACGGCGAGGATCTCCTCGCCGCGCTGCTCGTCGTTGAGCTGGGGGACCGACATCGCTGGGTGCCTCCTGGTACGGGTGATGCCTGACATGTGGCACGGATCTCTCGCCGGGACCAACGCGCGAAGGTCCCCGGGAGTGCCCGCTTTCTTCGCATGAAGGTACGCGGGGCAGCCCGCCCGGTGTCAGTGTCGAGGCATAGGATTCCGCTGTCCCGCCAGACTGCCCGCGCCCGGTGGGAAGAACGTCGACGTCTGTTTCCCTTGGAGGCCGAAACCGTGTCAAAGCCGCCCTTCACGCACCTGCACGTCCACACCCAGTACTCGCTGCTGGACGGTGCCGCGCGGCTCAAGGACATGTTCAACGCCTGCAACGAGATGGGCATGACGCACATCGCCATGTCCGACCACGGCAACCTGCACGGGGCGTACGACTTCTTCCACTCGGCGAAGAAGGCCGGGGTCACCCCGATCATCGGGATCGAGGCGTACGTCGCGCCGGAGTCGCGCCGCAACAAGCGCAAGATCCAGTGGGGTCAGCCGCACCAGAAGCGGGACGACGTCTCCGGTTCCGGTGGTTACACCCACAAGACGATGTGGGCCGTGAACAGCACGGGCCTGCACAACCTCTTCCGGCTCTCCTCGGACGCCTACGCCGAGGGCTGGCTGCAGAAGTGGCCCCGGATGGACAAGGAGACCATCGCCCAGTGGTCCGAGGGGATCGTCGCCTCCACCGGCTGCCCCTCGGGAGAGGTCCAGACCCGGCTGCGCCTCGGCCAGGAGGAGGAGGCCCTCAAGGCCGCCGCCGACTACCAGGACATCTTCGGCAAGGACCGCTACTTCCTGGAGCTGATGGACCACGGCATCGACATCGAGCACCGGGTCCGCGACGGCCTCCTGGAGATCGGCAGGAAGCTCGGCATCCCCCCGCTGGTCACCAACGACTCGCACTACACGTACGCGCACGAGGCGGCCGCCCACGACGCCCTGCTGTGCATCCAGACCGGCAAGAACCTCTCCGACCCGGACCGCTTCAAGTTCGACGGCACCGGCTACTACCTGAAGTCCACGGACGAGATGTACGCCATCGACTCCTCGGACGCCTGGCAGCAGGGGTGCGCCAACACGCTCCTGGTCGCCGAGATGGTCGACACCACCGGCATGTTCGAGGCCAAGAACCTCATGCCGAAGTTCGACATCCCGGAGGGCTACACCGAGATCACCTGGTTCAAGGAGGAGGTCCGCCGGGGCATGGAGCGCCGCTTCCCGGGCGGTGTCCCCGAGGACCGGCAGAAGCAGGTCGAGTACGAGATGGACGTCATCATCCAGATGGGGTTCCCGGGTTACTTCCTCGTCGTCGCCGACTTCATCATGTGGGCCAAGAACAACGGCATCGCGGTCGGCCCCGGCCGAGGCTCCGCGGCCGGTTCGATCGTCGCCTACGCCATGGGCATCACCGACCTCGACCCGATCCCGCACGGCCTGATCTTCGAGCGGTTCCTCAACCCCGAGCGCGTCTCCATGCCCGACGTCGACATCGACTTCGACGAGCGCCGGCGCGTCGAGGTGATCAGGTACGTGACCGAGAAGTACGGCGCCGACAAGGTCGCCATGATCGGCACCTACGGCAAGATCAAGGCCAAGAACGCGATCAAGGACTCCGCGCGGGTGCTCGGCTACCCGTACGCGATGGGCGACCGCATCACCAAGGCCATGCCCGCCGACGTCCTCGGCAAGGGCATCGACCTGGACGGCATCACCAACCCCTCCCACCCCCGCTACAACGAGGCGGGCGAGGTCCGGGGGATGTACGAGAACGAACCGGACGTGAAGAAGGTCATCGACACCGCGAAGGGCGTCGAGGGCCTGGTCCGGCAGATGGGTGTGCACGCCGCCGGCGTGATCATGTCCAGCGAGACGATCACCGAGCACGTCCCGGTCTGGGTGCGGCACACCGACGGCGTGACCATCACGCAGTGGGACTACCCGAGCTGTGAGTCGCTCGGCCTGCTGAAGATGGACTTCCTGGGCCTGCGCAACCTGACGATCATGGACGACGCCGTCAAGATGGTGAAGTCCAACAAGGGCGTCGACATCGACCTGCTGTCGCTGCCGCTGGACGACCCGAAGACCTTCGAACTGCTCCAGCGCGGCGACACCCTGGGCGTCTTCCAGTTCGACGGCGGCCCCATGCGCTCCCTGCTGCGCCTGATGAAGCCCGACAACTTCGAGGACATCTCCGCCGTGTCGGCGCTGTACCGGCCGGGCCCGATGGGCATGGACTCGCACACCAACTACGCGCTGCGCAAGAACAAGCTCCAGGAGATCACCCCGATCCACAAGGAGCTGGAGGAGCCCCTCGAAGAGGTCCTCGCGGTCACCTACGGCCTGATCGTCTACCAGGAGCAGGTGCAGAAGGCCGCCCAGATCATCGCCGGCTACTCGCTCGGCGAGGCCGACATCCTCCGGCGCGTGATGGGCAAGAAGAAGCCCGACGAACTGGCCAAGAACTTCACCATCTTCCAGGCGGGCGCCCAGAAGAACGGCTACAGCGACGAGGCGATCCAGGCCCTGTGGGACGTGCTGGTCCCGTTCGCCGGCTACGCGTTCAACAAGGCGCACTCCGCCGCGTACGGCCTGGTCTCGTACTGGACCGCCTACCTCAAGGCGAACTACCCGGCCGAGTACATGGCCGCGCTGCTGACCTCCGTCAAGGACGACAAGGACAAGTCGGCGATCTACCTCAACGAATGCCGCCGCATGGGCATCAAGGTGCTCCCGCCGAACGTCAACGAGTCGGTGCACAACTTCGCCGCCCAGGGCGACGACGTGATCCTGTTCGGCCTGGAGGCGGTGCGCAACGTCGGTACCAACGTGGTCGACTCGATCATCAGGAGCCGCAAGGCCAAGGGCAAGTACGCCTCCTTCCCCGACTACCTCGACAAGGTCGAGGCCGTCGCGTGCAACAAGCGCACCACGGAGTCGCTGATCAAGGCGGGCGCGTTCGACACCCTCGGGCACACCCGCAAGGGGCTCACCGCGCAGTACGAACCGATGATCGACAACGTGGTGGCGGTCAAGCGCAAGGAGGCCGAGGGCCAGTTCGACCTCTTCGGCGGGATGGGCGAGGAGGAGAGCAGCGAGCCCGGCTTCGGACTCGACGTGCAGTTCACCGACGAGGAGTGGGACAAGACCTATCTCCTCGCCCAGGAGCGGGAGATGCTCGGTCTGTACGTCTCCGACCATCCGCTCTTCGGCCTGGAGCACGTGCTGTCCGACAAGGCGGACGCGGGCATCGCCCAGCTCACCGGCGGTGAGCACGCGGACGGCGCGGTGGTGACCATCGGCGGCATCATCTCGGGCCTGCAGCGCAAGATGACCAAGCAGGGCAACGCCTGGGCGATCGCCACCGTCGAGGACCTCGCGGGCTCCATCGAGTGCATGTTCTTCCCGGCGACCTACCAGCTGATCTCGACCCAACTCGTCGAGGACGCGGTGGTGTTCGTCAAGGGCCGCCTGGACAAGCGCGAGGACGTGCCCCGGCTGGTGGCGATGGAGCTGGCGGTTCCCGACCTGTCCAACGCCGGCACCAACGCGCCCGTGGTCCTCACCATCCCGGCCACCCGGGTCACCCCGCCGATGGTCAGCCGCCTCGGCGAGATCCTCAGCCACCACAAGGGCGACAGCGAGGTCCGGATCAAGCTCCAGGGCCCGACCAAGACCACGGTGCTGCGGCTGGACCGGCACCGGGTGAAGCCGGACCCGGCGCTCTTCGGTGACCTCAAGGTGCTGCTCGGCCCGTCCTGCCTGGCCGGATAGGCCCGCACCCGGTACGCGAGGCCGTGAGCGCGCGGAAGGGGCGCACCCGCCACGGGTGCGCCCCTCCTGCGTGTCCGGGCTTCAACAGCCCAGTGGGACCTGGGGGTCCGCTCAGTTGTGGCCGAAGCTCTTCTGCTTCTTCCGGGCGACGTCGGCGGGGCTGCCCTGGATGTGCGACACCGGCGATTCGTGGGACTCGCTCTGCGCGCGCTGCCCGTGCTCGTGGCTCTGCTCGGCCTGCGGGGTGCGGTTCTGGGAGCCACCCTTGCGGTTCTTGTTCTTGGCCATGGTGATCTGCCTCCTGTGGGGGATCTAGGGGCCGAAATCAGATTCACATAGGCTGGCAACAGACGCATTTCGGATAATTACCGTCTGTAACAGGGCTTGTCGGAGAGCAAGGCCCCGAAACGCCACGCCGAAGATCGAGTTCGGGCCGTTAACCCCCGCGTGGTCGGGCAGACTCGAAGGAAGCCCCAAAAGCAAACCTCCCGGAAAGAGGGTGAGTCGCGTGGACCGCTGCATCGTCCTGGTGGACGCCGGGTATCTGCTGGGTGCCGCCGCCAGTCTCCTCGCCGGTGAGCCCTCCCGATCCCGGATCACCGTCGACCACGCCGCGCTGATCCAGGCGCTGCGCGACCGCGCGGAATCCGACACCGAGCGTCCACTGCTGCGCATCTACTGGTTCGACGGTGCACCCGACCGCGTCCCCCAGCCGGAACACCGGCGGCTGCGCGTCATGCCCCGGGTCACCGTGCGGCTGGGCGCGCTGACCCGCAGCGACGGTCGCTGGGCGCAGAAGGGCGTGGACGCGGCCATGCACGCCGAGCTGACCGAACTGGCCAGGAACGGGGCCTGCTCGGACGTCGTCCTGGTGACCGGGGACGGGGACCTGCTGCCGGGCATGATGGCCGCCAAGGAGCACGGGGTCGCCGTGCACCTGTGGGCGGTGCAGGCCGCCGACGGGGACTACAACCAGTCCGAGGACCTGGTCGCCGAGGCCGACGAGCGGCGGGTGCTGGACCGGGCGTGGATCACCCAGGCGGTACGGGCCAAGGAACTCACCGCGGTCTGCGCGCCGCCGCCGGCCCCGCGGCCGGAGATCGCCGCGATCCTCTCGGCGCCGCTGCCGGAGTCGTCGCTGACCGCCGCGGCGGAGCCGAGGGCCGAGGACGGCGGCCGGGCCCCGGCGGCGAGCGCGGTGGAGAACGGAGCGGCGGAGCGGGTGCCGGCGCCCAAGGGGGTGCCGACCCCCAAGGACCTCGCCGCGCTGCGGGCGCCGGGCGCGCAGCCGGTCCAGCACCCGGCGACGGCCACCCTGCGGTGGTCCTCCGACAAGGGGTGGGTGGACCGGCCGGGGGGTGCGGCGGAGTCGGCGGAGGCGGCCTCCATGCCGACGCTGGCGCAGCTGACCACGGCGGAGCAGCGGTGGGCCGACCGGGAGGAGGACATCACGACTGTCGGCGGTGATCCGTACGAGGTCGGGCAGGTGTTCGCGCGGCGGTGGATGTCGCGGCTCGGGGACCAGATCCACCTGCACAGGCTGTCCGGGATGTATCCGCGGATCCCGCACCGGATCGACGGCGAGCTGCTGCGGTACGCGGCGCGGTTCGGGCTGCTGGCGCACAAGGACGACCAGATCGACGAGCACGACCGGTACGCCATCCGGGCGGGTTTCTGGCGGGAGTTCGATGTCCCGGCGGGGGCCGCGGAGCACGCGTCGGCGGGAGAGTAGCGGACGAGGAGGGGCGGCGAGGGGCGGCCGGGGAGCGGCGGGCGGTGCGTCGGCGACTGCGGGCCGGTGGGGCTGCTCGCGCCCGCACGGCGCGCCGCATGTCCGACGCGGCCCCGCGCCCCCGCGGGGCGCGTCGGTCCTCACGGGTTCGCATGGCCGGGCGCCCCAAAGGCGAGTAAACGGGGGTGACCCCGTACCCTCGTGCTTTGTGAGTACGGGCGTGGGTCAGGCACTTCGGCGGCAGAGCGATGTCGTGTGCGCGGTGCGCGGGCTGACCAAGACCTACGCCGCGGTCAAAGGACGGCGCGGCGCCCCCGCGGTGCCCGCGGTACGGGCCACCGACGGGGTGGAGCTCGATGTCCGGCGCGGCGAGATCTTCGGACTGCTCGGGCCGAACGGGGCGGGCAAGTCGACGCTCGTCCGGCAGCTGACCGGCCTGCTGCGGCCCGACGCGGGCAGCGTCGAGATCCTCGGGCACGACATCGTGCGGCACCCGGAGCGGGCGGCGCGGATCCTCGCCTACCTCGGACAGGAGTCCAGCGCCCTCGACGAGCTGACCGTGTCCCTCGCCGCCGAGACCACCGGGCGGCTGCGCGGACTGGACGTACGGCAGGCCCGCACCGAGCGCGACGCCGTGCTGGAGGAGCTGGGCCTGACGCCGATCGCCGGGCGGGCGCTCAAGAAGCTCTCCGGCGGACAGCGGCGGCTCGCCTGTTTCGCCGCCGCGCTGGTCGGGGAGCGGCCGCTGCTCGTGCTCGACGAGCCGACGACCGGCATGGACCCCGTCGCCCGCCGGGCCGTGTGGGCCGCCGTCGACCGGCGGCGGGCCGAGCGGGGGGCCACCGTGGTGCTGGTCACCCACAACGTCATCGAGGCCGAGACGGTCCTCGACCGGGTCGCCGTCCTCGACCAGGGCCGGGTCATCGCCTGCGACACCCCGGCGCGGCTCAAGGAAGGCGTCGCCGACGAGGTGCGGGTCGAACTGGTGTGGCGGGAGCAGGCGCCGCTGGACGTGCCCGAGGTGGCCGCCCTGCGGGAGCGTGCCCTGGAGTCCGGCCGGCGCTGGACGCTGCGGCTCGCGCCCGAGGAGGCGCGTGCCGCCGTCGCCACGGTGACCGGCGGGGCCGCTTTCGCCGCCCTCGACGACTTCACCCTCGCCACCCCCAGCCTGGAAGACGTCTACCTGGCGCTGGGCGGCGCCGCACGGCAGGGGCTGGTGAAGGCGTGAGGGCGGACGTGAACAGGACGGCGGCCGGGCGCGTACCGGAAGACGCGGCAGCGGTCCGGGCCGCAGGCGCCGCACGGAAAGGGAGCAGCGCGACATGAGTGTCGTACCCGCTGACGTTCTGCCGGGCGGTGCCCTGGCCGTGGAGGAGACCGCGTCGGGCGGCCCGGTGGCGGAGCTGGGCCCGCGGGCGCGGCTGTGGCCGGCGCTGGCGGCCGTCTACCGGGCGCAGCTGTCCCGGGCCCGGGTGGCCCGGATCCCGCTGCTGTTCGTCGCCACCTTCCAGTCCGTCGGCATCATGATCATGATGCGCGGGGTGGTGGACTCGCGGGGCGAGGCGCAGTCCGTGGTGGCGGGCTCGTCGGTGGTCGTGGTGGCCTTCGTGGCGCTGAACCTGCTCGCGCAGTACTTCGGACAGCTGCGGGCGAGCGGCGGGCTCGACCACTACGCCACGCTGCCCGTGCCGCCGGCCTCGGTGGTGCTCGGGGCGGCCGCGGCCTACGCCTCCTTCACCGTGCCGGGGACGCTGGTGACGGCCGTCTTCGGCTGCGTGCTCTTCGGGCTGCCGCTCGGGAACCTGTGGATCCTCCTCGCCGTGATCCCGCTCGCGGGGGCGGCCCTGGCGGGGCTCGGCGCGGCCTGCGGACTGCTCGCGCCGCGCCCCGAACTCGCCACGCTCCTCGGTCAGCTCGGCATGTCGGCGGCGCTGCTGCTCGGAGTGCTGCCGCCGGACCGGATGCCGGAGATCATCCGGTTCGCCCGCGACCTGCTGCCCTCCACGTACGGTGTCGAGGCCTACGCCCGCACCTTCGGGACGCGGCCCGACTGGGCCGTCGTCCTCGCTGACCTGGGCGTGTGCGCGGGGGTGGGGGTCGTCTCCCTGGCCGTCGCCACCCTGGCGTACCGCAGGGCCGCCGTCCGGTGACGCGCCCCACAGGCCGACCTGGCACGATGGCATCGTGACCGCACCGCTGACGCCGCCTCCGCCGCCGCACGACCAGTCCTCGCACCAGGCCTGGCAGGCACCGCCGCCTGCGGGGGAGGCCGCGGAGGAGCACCGACAGCACGGCGAGTACGGACAGGACGGTCCCGGGATGAAGACCGAGCTGCGCGAGGGCGCCGTGATCGCCGTCGCGGTGGCGGTGAGCGGGGTGCTGCTCGGGCTGCTGTGGCTGTGGCTGGCACCGCATGTGCCGCTGGTGGGGGACGAGTCCGGCAAGAGCTGGGCGGTCTACCTCAAGGACAGCGAGGGGGAGCAGGCGGCAGGGGTGGACGGAACGTTCACCCTGCTGGCGCTGGCCTTCGGCGCGGTGAGCGCGGCTGGCGTGTTCGCGTGGCGGCGGCGCGGCGGTGTGCCGCTGGTGGTGGCGCTGGGCGTCGGGGGCCTGCTCGGCTCTCTGCTGGCCTGGCGGCTCGGGGTGTGGCTGGGGCCGGAGCAGGATGTGATCGCCCACGCGAAGGCTGTGGGCAAGGGGGTGACGTTCTCGGCGCCGCTGAAGCTCGGGGCGAAGGGGGCGTTGCTCGCGTGGCCGCTGGCGGCGTTGCTGGTGCATCTGGGGCTGACGGCGCTGTTCGGTCCGCGCGACCCCGAGCCGCCGTACGAGGACGGCCCGTACGCCGCTCCACCGGCCTAGGCAACCCCGCCCCGGGGGCTGCCGCCCCCGGCCCCCCCGCATCGCGGAGACGTCGTCCAGAGGTCACGCACGCCCGATGGGGGCCAGGGTCGCGTTCGTGAGGGTGGCCAGGTCGGCCGGGGCGAGTTCCACCTCCAGGCCGCGGCGGCCCGCCGAGACGCAGATCGTGGGGTGGCCCGAGGCCGACGCGTCCAGGACAGTGGGAAGTCTCTTGCGCTGGCCCAGTGGGGAGATGCCGCCGCGGACATAACCCGTGGTGCGCTCGGCCAGGGCCGGGTCGGCCATCGCCGCGCGTTTGCCGCCGACCGCCGTGGCCAGGGCCTTGAGGTCCAGCGTGCCGGCCACCGGGACGACCGCCACCGTGAGCGCGCCGTCGACGTCCGCGACCAGGGTCTTGAAGACACGCTCGGGCGACACCCCCATCGCCTCCGCCGCCTCCTCGCCGTAGGACGGGTGGGCCGGGTCGTGGTCGTAGGAGTGGACCGTGAAGTCCACCCCCGCGGTGGTCAGGGCCACCGTCGCCGGGGTGCCGCCGCCCCCGGACTGCTGCTTCTTCGGCTTCTTCGCCATGCCAGGAAGACCCCTGCTCAGTTCAGACTCGTCGGCGCCCGCGTCAGCTCCGCCGCGGGCAGTGACGGCAGGTTACGGATGATCGCCGTCTCCGAGCGAAGGAGTTTCAGCTCGTCACGGAGGCGGGAGGCGGTGTCCGGGGCCTGGAGCAGGCGCTGTTTGGTGGGGGTGTCGTGCATCAGCGCGGCCGCGACCAGATAGGAGACCACGGACGGCTCGTCGGGGAGGTCGACACCGGTGGAGAGCGATCTCTCCCGCGCTCCCGCCAGTCGCTTCTGGTACTGGCGGAAGGCCCGCAGGACGCCCTCGGCCAGCGCCCCGGCCTCGTCGCCCTGTTCCTCCGGCAGCTCCTCCAGCTCCGCCGTGAGGAAGGGTCCCGACGCGTCCACGGAGAGCAGCCGCACCCGGGTCGTCCCGGTCGCCAGCACCTCGAACGTGCCGTTCGCCCGCTCCCGGATCGTCGCCGCGTCCGCCACACAGCCCACCCGGTGGAAGGACCTGAGCGGCTCGGGCCCGAAGCCGGCCGCCGGGCCCCGCTCGGGCTGGGCCGTCGGATCGGGCATGCCGGGTGCGCTCGGTGCCACCTCGTGGCCGTCGCGGATGGCCACGACGGCGAACCGGCGTGGTTCTTCCTCGGGCGTCTTCAGCAGGTCGCGCATCATGGCGCGATAGCGCTCCTCGAAGACGTTCAGCGGCAGCACCAGCCCCGGGAACAGCACCGAGTTCAGCGGGAAGAGGGGGAGACGGACGGTGGTCACGGCGCCACAGCCTAGTGGTCATCGGCGAGAACATGTCCGCCGTGCTCGGTCGGTGGGCGTCCCGCGGCCTGGGGCGAGGGGATCAGGACCACCGCGGGCGGCGGTTCCGCACCGGCCAGCAGGTGGTCGCGCAGGCGTACGAAATGGCCCAGCGGATCGTCGGAGATCCGGTCCCAGGGGAAGGACGTGACGTACGGGCCGATCAGCCGCGCCTGGGTGCGGGCGGCCTCCCAGCGTTCCAGCCGGACCAGCAGGTACATCAGCTTGTTGCGGACCTCGGCCGGCCAGGGATCGGCCGCCGTGAACCGCGCGGACAGGGCGATCGCCCGGTCGGCCGCCGCGTCCAGGCGGGCCCGCGGCACCTCGGGGCCGCAGCCGTCGGTGAGGTAGGCGAAGGCCGCGCGGGCGGGCAGGGCCTGGACCAGGGAGTCCGGCGGCGCGTCCTGCGCGGCCAGGTCGGCGAAGTCGAAGCGCTCGCGGTGCGAGCCGTGCCAGTACGTGCCCAGGTAGCGCATCGCCGCCACATGACAGCCGTAGTGGTGCGGGGCGCGGCGGACCGCGGCCTCCCACAGCTCCTCGAAGTACTTGTGGCCGGCGTTCGTCCCGCGCGCGTGGTCGAGCGCGATCCGCCACGGCACCGGGTCCCGGTCGTCGCCGCGCGCGGCCGCCGTGATCAGGGGGCTGAGCGGGCGCAGCAGTTCCGCGCGGGCGGGGGAGTCCCAGGCGTGGTCCACCGCGAGCTGCGCCTGGACCACCAGCAGGTCCGGGTCGTGCGGGGCGGCCGCGGCCCAGTGGTCGAGCCACTCGGTGCGGGAGCGGGCGAAGAGGGCGAGCCGGCGGACGTAGCGGTCCCGCTCCTCCCACTCGGCCGCGCTCCGGGTGCCGGCCAGCAGCCCCGCGGCGGGGACGTACTCGCCCCGGCCGGCCCCGACCAGCGCGGGAGCGAGCCGTTCGTCGGGCGCGTCGAGGAACACCTCGTCGTCGGCCGGAAGCGGTCCGGCGGCGGGAGGCGGGACGGTCGTTGCCCTCCGTGCGGAACGGAAGAGCGCGCGCAGCGAACCCATGGCGTCGACCATTGAAAGTCCGCAGGTCGGGGCAGCGCCAGACGGTATGACCAATTCCATGAAAGTTGTACGGGCGATGGTCAAGGACGAGTAAAAGGTGACTGTTGTTCATCTGTTCGGTTCCAGTCGGCGAGCACTGCCGTCGGCCCCTGCCCCGCGGAGATCGGCCCCGCGGAGATCGGCCCCGCGGAAGTCGGCCCTGCGGAAGTCGGCCCCGCG
Organism: Streptomyces sp. NPDC051987; assembly: GCF_040680735.1. Classification (NCBI taxonomy): domain Bacteria; kingdom Bacillati; phylum Actinomycetota; class Actinomycetes; order Kitasatosporales; family Streptomycetaceae; genus Streptomyces; species Streptomyces sp. NPDC051987. The sequence continues at coordinate 57,470 of NZ_JBFAXI010000025.1, forward strand.
GAAGTCAGCCCCGCCGCAGCAGCCGCGTCGCCCCCGCCGCCACCGTCGTCGCCAGGATCCAGCCCAGCAGGATCATCACCGCCGCCGCCCACTGCCAGCCGCCGGTGAGCCGCCACTGGCCGGCCTGGCCCAGGTCGATCACCGGGAGCAGCAGGTCCAGGACGAACAGCGCCGGATCCCACACCGGGTGACCGCCGGAGTCCATCGGCGGATGCGGCGCGTGCGTGAACGCGAGCGTGCCCGCCGCCCACAGCACCGCCATCCAGACCGCGGCCCGGCCCGGCCGGTAGCCGTAGGCCACCGTCAGGTCCTGCGCGTACCCCCAGAGCTTGGCGGCCAGCGGCAGGGTCTCGCGGCGCCGCCGCTGCTTGGCGAGCAGCACCTCGCGCGCGTCCTCGTCCTCGCCGGCGGCCCGCAGCACGGCCGCGAGCCGCTCGTACGGCTCCGGGTTGTACTCGGCGGTCGCCGCCGCCACCCACTCCAGGCGCCGGGTCAGCGGGAAGGGCCCCTGCGGGACCAGGTTCTCGTAGACGAACCCGCCCATGTGCAAACGCCCCGGCCCCGGCCAGCTGACCGACCGGTCGACCAGGTTGGTGGTCCGGGCACCCGACAGCAGCACCCCGCCGAGCTGTGGCTCCTCGCCGAGGAACCGCAGCTCCGGCGTCTGCACCCGGCGCAGCGACAGGTTCTGGTCGTCGGTGAGGACGAACCGTGCCCGCTCCAGGTCCACCGCGTCCCCGAACCGCCCGTCGTCCAGCCGGACCCCGCCCCGGCACTCGAAGCGCTGGATCCGCGTTCCGCGCGCCGGGGTCGTCCCGCTCTGCCAGGGTCCGCCCACCCCGGCCGGGGTCAGGTAGAGGGTCCGGCCCACGGTCAGCTGGGGCGCGTTCAGCGCGAACCGGCCCTCGGGATTGCGCAGCCGCGCCCCGCGCAGGCTCAGCGAGGCGCCCACCTTGGCGCCGCGCAGGCTCAGCTCCCCGTGCGACTCCAGGAGCTCCGCCTGTAAGTCCTGGCCGACGGTCAGACCGTCCGCCGCGATCGACCGCCCGCTGCGGTCGCGGTACACCACCGCCTGGTTCAGCAGCAGATCGGTGCCGATGTGCGCGTCGGTCAGCCGGACCCCGCCGAGGAAACGGCAGCGCGGCAGGTGCAGGTCGCCCTCCGTGTGCACCCGGGCCGCCTCCAGGCGGGGGGCCGCGCAGTCCACGAACCGCACGGTCGTGAAGTACGCCTCCGGCAGCAGTATCTCGTCGTCGAACCGGCAGCCGCGCAGCTCCACGTACGGCTTGACCGTGCCGCCCGCCAGGTCCAGCGTGCCGGTGACGCGGACGCCGGAGAGCTTCAGCGAGGACACCCGGCCGGCCAGCGCCGGCGGCCCGTCGAGCAGCAGCCAGCAGACGATCCGCGCCCGCACGGTCCGCTCCGGCCCCCACGGGTGGCCGCCGTGCGGGTCGTCCACACGCGGGTCGCCGCTGCTCAGGTCGTACACACTGCCGTTGCGGAACGCCTGCCACATACCGGCCTCGGCCGCGGTCAGATCGTCCGGCAGGTCCCCGTCCCGGACGCCGTCCCCCTCGGTCACGGCAATTCCTTCTTCCTCAACTACTCGTCAGTCGTGGTCGGTACCACCGGTGATGCCCGGTGGGTCATGCCTCGAACACACAAAGTGAAGGTCGTCTTCCGGGTTTCCGGTCAGGCTATGTGCCGGCCGTCGGTCCCCGGTCTGTATCAGCCATTGATACGTGCGGACGGGCCCCGAGTGCCGTCTGAGAGAATTGATTCCGTGATCTCTCGAATCGATCTGCGCGGCGACGCCCTTCCCGAGGGCCCCGCCCTGCGCGACCTGCTGCCCCGAGCCGACTTCGACGTCTCGGCCGCCCTGGAGAAGGTGCGCCCGATCTGCGAGGCCGTGCATCATCGGGGCGACGCGGCGCTGATCGACTTCGCCGAGAAGTTCGACGGGGTGGCTCTGGAGCAGGTGCGGGTCCCGGCCGAGGCCCTGGCCAAGGCACTGGCCGAGCTCGACCCGGCCGTGCGCGCGGCCCTGGAGGAGTCCATCAGGCGGGCCCGTCTCGTCCACCGCGAGCAGCGTCGCACCACCCACACCACCCAGGTCGTGCCGGGCGGCTCCGTGACCGAGAAGTGGGTGCCCGTGGAGCGCGTCGGGCTGTACGCGCCCGGCGGCCGGTCGGTCTACCCGTCCTCCGTGATCATGAACGTGGTGCCCGCCCAGGAGGCCGGCGTCCCGTCCGTCGCCCTCGCCTCACCGGCCCAGGCCGAGTTCGGCGGCCTCCCGCACCCGACGATCCTCGCCGCCTGCGCCCTGCTCGGCGTCGACGAGGTCTACGCCGCCGGTGGCGCCACCGCCGTCGCGATGTTCGCGTACGGCACCGAGTCGTGCCCGCCCGCCGCCATGGTGACCGGCCCCGGCAACATCTGGGTGGCCGCCGCCAAGCGCTACTTCACCGGCAGGATCGGCATCGACGCGGAGGCCGGGCCGACCGAGATCGCGGTGCTCGCGGACGCCACCGCCGACCCGGTGCACGTCGCCGCCGACCTGATCAGCCAGGCCGAGCACGACCCGCTGGCCGCCGCCGTGCTGGTCACCGACTCGGTGGAGCTGGCGGACGCGGTCGAGAAGGAGCTCGAACCGCAGGTCGCGGCCACCCGGCACGTCGAGGACCGGATCGTGCCCGCCCTGAGGGGCCGGCAGTCCGCGATCGTCCTGGTCGACGGGGTCGAGGAGGGCCTGAGGGTCGTCGACGCGTACGGCGCCGAGCACCTGGAGATCCAGACGGCCGACGCCGCCGCCGTGGCCGACCGGGTGAAGAACGCGGGCGCGGTCTTCATCGGACCCTGGGCGCCGGTCTCCCTCGGCGACTACGCCGCCGGGTCCAACCACGTGCTGCCCACCGGCGGCTGCGCCTGCCACTCCTCCGGGCTGTCCGTCCAGTCCTTCCTGCGCGGCATCCACATCGTCGACTACACGAAGGACGCGCTGGCCGAGGTCGCGCACCACGTGGTCACGCTGGCGGAGGCGGAGGACCTGCCCGCGCACGGCGCGGCGATCAAGGCGAGGTTCGGCTGGAAGGTACCCGAAGGCAAGTGACAGGCATCGACGATCTCCCCGTCCGGGACGAGCTGCGCGGCAAGTCCCCCTACGGTGCGCCCCAACTGGACGTCCCGGTACGGCTGAACACCAACGAGAACCCGTACCCGCTGCCCGAACCGCTGGTCGAGCGGATCACGGAGCGGGTGCGCGAGGCCGCCCGCGACCTCAACCGCTACCCCGACCGGGACGCGGCCCAGCTCCGCACCGAGCTGGCGAAGTACCTGACGCGGACCGGCGGCCACCCGCTCTCCGCCGCGAACGTGTGGGCGGCCAACGGCTCCAACGAGGTCATCCAGCAGCTGCTGCAGACCTTCGGCGGGCCGGGCCGCAGCGCGATCGGCTTCGAACCGTCGTACTCGATGCACCCGCTCATCTCGCGCGGCACCGGCACCCGCTGGATCTCCGGCCCGCGCAACGACGACTTCACCCTCGACGTCGAGGCGGCCTCGGCGGCCGTCGCCGCGCACCAGCCCGACGTCGTCTTCATCACCACCCCCAACAACCCCACCGGCAACGCGGTCCCGGCCGGGACGGTCCTCGCGCTCTACGAGGCCGCCCAGGCGGCCAAGCCCTCGATCGTCGTCGTGGACGAGGCCTACGTCGAGTTCAGCCACGGCGCCTCGCTGCTGCCGCTGCTCGAAGGCCGGCCGCATCTCGTCGTCTCCCGGACCATGTCGAAGGCCTTCGGCGCGGCCGGCCTGCGCCTCGGCTACCTCGCCGCGCACCCCGCGGTGGTCGACGCCGTCCAGCTGGTACGGCTGCCGTACCACCTGTCGGCGGTCACCCAGGCGACCGCGCTGGCCGCCCTGGAGCACACCGACACGCTGCTGAAGTACGTGGAGCAACTGAAGGCCGAGCGGGACCGGCTGGTCTCCGAGCTGCGCGCGGCGGGCCTCGACGTCACCGAGTCCGACGCCAACTTCGTGCAGTTCGGGCGGTTCCGGGACCCGCACGCCGTGTGGCAGAAGATCCTCGACCGGGGAGTCCTCGTCCGGGACAACGGCGTGCCCGGGTACCTGCGGGTCTCCGCCGGAACCCCCGAAGAGAACGACGCGTTCCTCGACGCGGTCCGTGAAGTCACGAAGGAGTTGGACGCATGACCCGCGTAGGGCGCGTGGAGCGCACCACCAAGGAGACCGCGGTCCTCGTCGAGATCGACCTCGACGGCACCGGCAGGACCGACATCGCCACCGGCGTCGGCTTCTACGACCACATGCTCGACCAGCTCGGCCGGCACGGTCTGTTCGACCTCACCGTGAAGACCGACGGCGACCTGCACATCGACTCGCACCACACCATCGAGGACACCGCCCTCGCCCTCGGCGCCGCCTTCAGGCAGGCCCTCGGCGACAAGGTCGGCATCTACCGCTTCGGCAACTGCACGGTCCCGCTGGACGAGTCCCTCGCCCAGGTGACGGTCGACCTCTCCGGCCGCCCGTACCTCGTGCACACCGAGCCGGAGAACATGGCGCCGATGATCGGCGAGTACGACACCACCATGACCCGGCACATCCTGGAGTCCTTCGTCGCGCAGGCGCAGGTCGCCCTGCACGTGCACGTGCCGTACGGGCGCAACGCGCACCACATCGTGGAGTGCCAGTTCAAGGCGCTTGCGCGGGCGCTGCGCTACGCCTCCGAGCGCGACCCGCGCGCGGCCGGCATCCTCCCCTCGACGAAGGGCGCGCTGTAAGCGATGAACGGCCTCTCGACCCTACTGATCGTCGTCGGACTCTTCCTGGTCGGCGGCATCGTCTCCTTCGTCAAGCAGAAGATGCCCGCCAGCCTGATCGTGCTGCTCTCGATCGGTGCCGCGATGTGCCTGGTGGCGGGCGTCATGAGGCTGGAGGTGTGGAATTGAGCGGATCCGCGAAGAAGGTCGTCGTCTTCGACTACGGCTTCGGCAACGTCCGGTCCGCCGAGCGCGCCCTCGCCCGTACCGGGGCCGACGTCGAGATCACCCGCGACTTCGACCGGGCCATGAACGCGGACGGCCTGCTGGTGCCCGGTGTCGGCGCCTTCGCCGCCTGCATGGAGGGCCTGCGCGGGGCGCGCGGCGACTGGATCATCGACCGCCGGCTGTCCGGCGGGCGGCCGGTGATGGGCATCTGCGTCGGCATGCAGATCCTGTTCGCCCGCGGCATCGAGCACGGCGTGGAGACCGAGGGCCTCGACGAGTGGCCCGGCTCGGTCGAGCCGCTGCAGGCCGAGATCGTCCCCCACATGGGCTGGAACACCGTGGACGTGCCGGCCGGCTCCGAGCTGTTCGCCGGCCTGGACGCCGACGCACGCTTCTACTTCGTGCACTCCTACGCCGTCCACGACTGGACCCTGGAGACGCACAACGCCGCCATGCACGCCCCCAAGGTGACCTGGTCGACGCACGGCAAGCCGTTCGTGGCCGCCGTGGAGAACGGCGCCCTGTGGGCCACCCAGTTCCACCCCGAGAAGTCCGGCGACGCCGGCGCCCAGCTCCTCACCAACTGGATCGGAACACTGTGAGCATGCTCGAACTCCTCCCCGCCGTCGACGTCCGCGACGGCCAGGCCGTCCGCCTCGTGCACGGCGAGTCGGGCACCGAGACCTCCTACGGCTCCCCCCTGGAGGCCGCCCTCGCCTGGCAGCGGTCGGGCGCCGAGTGGCTGCACCTGGTCGACCTGGACGCGGCGTTCGGCACCGGCGACAACCGGGCGCTGGTCGCCGAGGTCACCGGGGCGATGGACATCAAGGTCGAGCTGTCCGGCGGCATCCGCGACGACGCCACCCTGGCCGCGGCCCTCGCCACCGGCTGCACCCGGGTCAACCTCGGCACGGCCGCCCTGGAGACCCCGGAGTGGGTCGCCAAGGTCATCGCCGAGCACGGCGACAGGATCGCCGTCGGCCTGGACGTGCGCGGTACGACCCTCAGGGGCCGCGGCTGGACCCGCGACGGCGGCGACCTCTACGAGACGCTCGCCCGCCTCGACAAGGAGGGCTGCGCCCGGTACGTCGTCACCGACATCGCCAAGGACGGCACCCTCCAGGGCCCGAACCTGGAGCTCCTGAAAAACGTGTGCGCGGCGACGGACCGGCCGGTCGTGGCCTCCGGCGGCGTGTCGTCGCTGGACGACCTCCGGGCCCTGGCCGAGCTGGTACCCCTCGGTGTCGAGGGCGCCATCGTCGGGAAGGCCCTGTACGCCAAGGCGTTCACCTTGGAAGAAGCTCTGGAGGCAGTGTCCCGATGACGTCACAGGCCGTACGGCGCGTGCAGAGCGGAAGCCCCTGGGAGGAGCCCTTCGGATTCGCCCGTGCCGTCGCGGCGGGCGACCTGGTGGTGGTGGGCGGTACGACGTCCTTCAAGGGCACCGTGCTGTACGGGGAGGGCGACCCCTACGAGCAGGCCAAGGTGGCCTTCGCCACCGCCCTGGAGGCGATCGCCGAGTTCGGGCTCGGACCCGAGTCCGTGATCCGCACCCGCCTGTTCCTGGCGCACGCGCGCGACATGGACGCGGTGGGACGCGCCCACAAGGAGGTCTTCGACCGGGTGCGCCCGGTGACCACGTTCGTCGTGGTGACCGGCTTCGTCGACCCGCGCATCCTGGTCGAGGCAGAGCTAGAGGCATACCGAGGAGCCGTGGATTCATGACCCTGGCGGTCCGAGTCATCCCCTGCCTGGACGTGGACGGCGGCCGGGTCGTCAAGGGCGTCAACTTCCAGAACCTGCGCGACGCGGGCGACCCGGTCGAGATGGCCAAGGTGTACGACGCGGAGGGCGCCGACGAACTGACCTTCCTGGACATCACCGCGTCCTCGGGCGACCGGGAGACCACCTACGACGTGGTGCGCCGCACGGCCGAGCAGGTCTTCATCCCGCTGACGGTGGGCGGCGGCGTCCGCACGGCGGAGGACGTCGACAAGCTGCTGCGTGCCGGCGCCGACAAGGTGGGCGTCAACACGGCGGCCATCGCCCGCCCGGACCTGATCCGCGAGATCGCGGAACGCTTCGGCCGCCAGGTCCTGGTCCTGTCGGTCGACGCCCGCCGCACCGAGTCGGGTTCCTTCGAGGTGACGACCCACGGCGGCCGCCGCGGCACCGGCATCGACGCGGTTGAGTGGGCCCACCGGGCCGCCGAGCTGGGCGCGGGCGAGATCCTGCTCAACTCGATGGACGCGGACGGCACCAAGGACGGCTACGACCTGGAGATGATCAGTGCCGTGCGCAAGCACGTCACCGTCCCGGTCATCGCCTCCGGCGGCGCCGGCGCCCTGTCCCACTTCCCGCCGGCCGTCACGGCGGGCGCGGACGCGGTCCTCGCCGCCTCCGTCTTCCACTTCGGCGACCTGAGGATCGGCGAGGTCAAGCAGACCCTGCGGGACGCGGGCCACCCGGTCCGCTGAAGGGCCCCGGCGCCGGGACTCCTCAGAGCCCCAGCGACCGGGACTCGTGCAGCTTGGCGATCGCGTTCTCGTCGCCCTCCACCTCCACCTTGGCCGTGCTCTGCCGACCGAAGGCGTACATCAGCAGCTCGGAGGGCTCCCCGGTCACCGTCACCACGGGGGCGCCGCGATGGGCGACCGCCGTCTGGCCGTCCGGGCGGCGCAGCACCAGGCCCGTCGGCACCCCCCGGCCGAGCAGCCGCGCGGTGCGCTCCAGACGGGACCACAGGGCGTCCTGGAAGACCGGGTCCAGCTCCCGCGGCGACCAGTCCGGCTGGGCCCGGCGGACGTCCTCGGCGTGCACGTAGAACTCGACCGTGTTCGCCGCCTCGTCCACCTGCTTGAGCTGGAACGGCGAGAACCGCGGCGGACCGGTGCGGATCAGCTGGATCAGCTCCTCGTACGGCTTCGCCGCGAACTCGGCCGTCACCTTCTCGAGGCGCGGCGCCAGCTGCTTGATCACGGTGCCCCCGGCCGCGTCCGGCCGGCGTTCGCGCACCACCACGTGCGCGGCCAGATCACGGGTCGTCCAGCCCTCGCAGAGGGTCGGTGCCTCGGGACCGGCGGTCTCCAAGAGGTCGGCGAGCAGAAGCCGTTCACGCTTGGCGAAGGTCGACATGGGATCAGCCTACGACCACACTCACCGTCCGGACAGTGGACACGGACCGTCACTGTCGGTGCCGCGCGGCACAATGGCACCCATGACCAGTTCGACCGGTACGACGGGCACGACCCCGTCCAGTGGCCTCGCCCCCGAGATCGCCGCCCGCCTCAAGCGCAGCGCCGACGGACTCCTCCCCGCCATCGCCCAGCAGTACGACACCGGCGAGGTGCTGATGCTCGGCTGGATGGACGACGAGGCGCTGCACCGGACCCTCACCACCGGCCGCTGCACCTACTGGTCGCGCAGCCGCCAGGAGTACTGGGTCAAGGGAGACACCTCCGGCCACCTCCAGTGGGTGAAGTCGGTCGCCCTCGACTGCGACGGCGACACCGTGCTGGTCAAGGTCGACCAGGTGGGCGCCGCCTGCCACACCGGCGACCGCACCTGCTTCGACGCCGACGTGCTCCTCGAGGACGGTGCCGGTTCCGGCGCCGCGGCCTCCGGTCAGTAAGGTCTGCCGCCATGGACCTCGAGACCTTCCGCAAGCTCGCGACCGACCGGCGTGTCATCCCGGTCACCCGCAAGCTCCTCGCCGACGGCGACACCCCGGTCGCGCTCTACCGCAAGCTCGCCGCCGAGCGCCCCGGCACCTTCCTGCTGGAGTCCGCCGAGAACGGCCGCACGGCGTACCAGTGGTCTCGCTACTCCTTCGTGGGCGTCCGCTCCGCCGCCACCCTCACCGCCCGCGACGGCCAGGCCCACTGGCTCGGCACCCCGCCCGTCGGCGTGCCCGTCGACGGCGACCCGCTGGCCGCCCTGCGCGCCACCATCGAGGCCCTGCACACTCCGCACACCCAGGACCTGCCCCCCTTCACCGGCGGCATGGTCGGCTACCTCGGCTACGACATCGTGCGCCGCCTGGAGAAGATCGGCCCGGGGGAGCGCGACGACCTCCGGCTCCCCGAGCTGACCATGCTCCTCACCAGCGACCTCGCCGTCATGGACCACTGGGAGGGCTCGGTCCTGTTGATCGCCAACGCGATCAACCACAACGACCTCGCCACCGGCGTCGACGAGGCCCACGCCGACGCCGTGGCCCGGCTGGACGCGATGGAGGCGGACCTGTCCCGCCCGGTCGCCCAGCCGCCCGCCGTCCTGCCGCCCTCAGAGCTCCCCGAGTACACCGCGCTGTGGGGCGGCCCCGACTTCCAGGTGGCCGTCGAGGACATCAAGGAGCGCATCCGCGCGGGCGAGGCCTTCCAGGTCGTCCCCTCCCAGCGCTTCGAGACCCCGTGCACGGCCAGCGCGCTGGACGTCTACCGGGTCCTCAGGGCCACCAACCCCTCGCCGTACATGTACCTCTTCCGCTTCGACGGCTTCGACGTCGTGGGATCCAGCCCGGAGGCCCTGGTTAAGGTCGAGGACGGGCAGGCCATGGTGCACCCCATCGCCGGCACCCGGCCGCGCGGGGCCACCCCGCAGGAGGACCAGGCCCTCGCCGAGGAGCTGATGGCCGACCCCAAGGAGCGCGCCGAGCACCTGATGCTCGTCGACCTCGGGCGCAACGACCTGGGGCGAGTCTGCGAGCCCGGCTCCGTCGAGGTCGTCGACTTCATGTCCGTCGAGCGGTACTCGCACGTCATGCACATCGTCTCCACGGTCACCGGGAAGGTCGCCGAGGGCCGCACCGCCTTCGACGTCCTCACCGCCTGCTTCCCCGCCGGCACCCTCTCCGGCGCACCCAAGCCCCGCGCGATGCAGATCATCGACGAGCTGGAGCCGTCACGTCGGGGCCTGTACGGCGGCTGTGTCGGCTACCTCGACTTCGCCGGCGACTCCGACACCGCCATCGCCATCCGCACCGCCCTGCTCCGGGACGGCACGGCGTACGTCCAGGCGGGCGCGGGCGTCGTCGCCGACTCCGACCCGGTCGCCGAGGACCAGGAGTGCCGCAACAAGGCCGCGGCGGTCCTGCGGGCCGTGCACACGGCCAACAGACTGGGCGAGAAGGCCGACAGAGCGGGCGAGTAGGGCGCTCGTCACCCCACCCCGGGTGACCGTTCGCCGCGGGTTCAGGCGATAGTGGAGTACGTGACTGCTGTTCCTCACTCCCGTTCCGAAGCCGGCGAACCCGCCCGGTCCGGCCGCCGCAGCCTCGCTGTGGCGCTGCTGTTCGGCGCGCTCGGCGCGGCCGTGGCCCTGCTGGCCAGCCGGCAGCGCTGGGCGGAGGGCACCGCCACGGTGGCCGGTGGCGCCTTCCCGCTGACCGCCAGGGGCAGCGACGTCACGGGCGTCCCCGCGGCCCTCGCCATAGTGGGCCTCGCCGCGCTCGTCGCCGTCTTCGCCGTCCGCAGGGCCGGCCGCCTCCTGGTCTCAGGGCTCCTCGCCCTCTCCGGCGCGGGCATCGCCGCCGCCGCCCTGCTGGGCGCGTCCGACGGCTCCGCGCTCGACGACAAGGCCGCCGAGGCCAGCGGGGACACCTCCGCCACCGTGGACGCGCTCAGCCACACGGGCTGGCCGTACGTCGCCGCGGCCGGAGGCGTGCTCATCCTGGTCGCCGGGCTTCTGGCGCTGCGCTACGGCCGGCTGTGGCCCGCCATGTCCGGCCGCTACGAGCGCGGCACCGGGGCGGGGCGGCCGCGCCGGGCGCCGAAGCCGGTGGATCCGGACCGGCCCGAGGACATCTGGAAGGCGCTGGACCGGGGCGAGGACCCGACCGGCGCGTGACGCTTCGCTGGAGGCGCCGTTGCGGGTCGTCGGCGGGCTGACGGCCGGTGGGGCTGGGCGCGCACTTCCCCGCGCGCCTTCCGGGGCGCTTCAGCCGACGGGGATGTCTCAGTCGATGTGGCGAATCAGACGCCACCCCAGCTCCTGGGACGGGTGTGGGTACGGGACAATGGGGGACGAGCGTCCGGAAGGACACGTACGAGCTCGGGCCCGTACGACACGTACCAGTAACGAGGAGCAAGTCATGGCGGGCAGCAGCCACGGTCACACCCCGGCCGCCTGGACCGGCGTCACCATCGCCTTCATCGGTTTCTGCGTCGCGGGCGCCTTCATGGTGATGGCGCAGCCGGTGGGTTTCTGGGCGGGCATGGTGATCGTGCTCCTCGGCGGTGTCGTCGGCATGATCATGCGCTCGATGGGCCTCGGCCAGCCGAAGCAGAGCGGCGCGCTCGCCTACACCACCGGCGCCCCGGCCACCACCCGCGAGCCGGCCGCTGCCGAGAGCTGATCCGCACCGCTTCCCGAGGGGCGCCCCGAGCCGTCGGGGCGCCCCTCGGGCGCGTGCGCGGGCCGCAGGGGGCACAATGCGAGGCGTGAACGCCGACAGCCACAGCGTGGCCGCCCCGCCGGTGCCGCCCTCCCTCCGGGGCCGGCTGGCCGTGCCCGTCTCCGTGCTCGGCGCGGTCGTCGCGGCCTTCGCCTACGTCGGCACCGTCGACCCCAACCAGCCCGGCCACTATCCGGTCTGCCCGCTGTACCGGTTCACCGGCCTGTACTGCCCCGGCTGCGGCGGCCTGCGCAGCGCGCACGCGTTCGTGCACGGCGACTTCCTGGCCGCGCTGCGCGACAACGCGGCGGGCGTGCTCGCCTACGTGGCCTTCGCCGTGGTGTGGACCGTCTGGGTGGCGCGCGCGGTGCGCGGGCGGCCCGCCAGGATCGTGCTCAGGCCCGCGCAGGCATGGAGCCTGGGCGTGCTGCTTCTGGTCTTCACCATTGTCCGGAACCTGCCCTTCGGTGGCTGGTTGCATCCTTGATCAAGTGGTGAACGTCCAGGTACTGGGACCGGCGTCCGCTGGATGCGGGGCCTGTGCCGTCCTGCGGATACCATCGATGTGACCATGGGTTGTGACCCGACTGGAAGAACCGCCCGGAACCGGAAGGGGACCGCTCGCGTGAGTGTGCTCGACGAGATCATCGACGGAGTCCGTGCCGACCTCGCGGAGCGGCAGGCGCGCGTCAGCCTCGACGAGCTGAAGGAGCGCGCGGCGAAGGCACCGGCCGCCAAGGACGGCGTGGCCGCACTGCGCGGCGAGGGCGTCAAGGTCATCTGCGAGGTGAAGCGCTCCAGCCCCTCCAAGGGCGCGCTGGCCGCGATCGCCGACCCGGCGGGGCTCGCCGCGGACTACGAGGCGGGCGGCGCGGCCGTCATCTCCGTCCTGACCGAACAGCGCCGCTTCGGCGGCTCGCTGGCCGACCTGGAGGCGGTCCGGGCCCGCGTGGACATCCCGGTGCTGCGCAAGGACTTCATCGTCACGTCGTACCAGCTGTGGGAGGCCCGCGCGTACGGCGCCGATCTCGCGCTGCTGATCGTCGCCGCCCTCGACCAGCCGGCCCTGGAGTCGCTGATCGAGCGTGCCGAGTCCATCGGCCTCACCCCGCTCGTCGAGGTCCACGACGAGGACGAGGTCGAGCGCGCGGTGGACGCGGGCGCCAAGGTCATCGGCGTCAACGCGCGCAACCTGAAGACCCTGGAGGTCGACCGCGCCACCTTCGAGCGGGTCGCCCCCGAGATCCCCGACCGCGTCGTCAAGGTCGCCGAGTCCGGCGTGCGCGGCCCCCACGACCTGATCGCGTACGCCAACGCGGGCGCCGACGCGGTCCTGGTCGGCGAGTCCCTGGTGACGGGCCGTGACCCCAAGGCCGCGGTGGCCGACCTGGTGGCGGCGGGCGAACACCCCGCGCTCCGGCACGGCCGGGGCTGATCACCCGCTAGGCTGACCCCGATGACTCTCACGATGACGACGACAGTGGACCGGTACGCCCGCCTCGCGCGCGGCTGCCGGCCCCGTGGTTGCCGTGCGCCGGCCCGCCGGGTCCACGGCCGCCGGGTCCGCTACGTCATCGGCGACGAACCGGGACAGGTGAACGGCCGTCGATGGCAGCGCGCCCTCTAGGGGCGCGGGGCTGTCTCTGATTGTGCGACTCCGTCGCGTGGGCGCGACCAGCCACGACGGGCCCGCAGTCGACTGACCACCCCCCGCCCCACGGCGAGCAGTGTTTTTTCATCGGCACTCACCGTGAGGTTTCCGCATGCCCAGTGATTTCTTCTTCCCTGACCCCGCCGGCCAGGTGCCCAGCGCCGAGGGCTACTTCGGCGCCTTCGGCGGCAAGTTCATCCCGGAGGCCCTCGTCGCCGCCGTGGACGAGGTCGCCGTCGAGTACGACAAGGCCAAGCACGACCCGGAGTTCGCCCGCGAACTCGACGACCTCCTGGTCAACTACACCGGCCGCCCCAGCTCCCTGACCGAGGTCCCCCGCTTCGCGGAACACGCAGGCGGCGCCCGGATCTTCCTCAAGCGCGAGGACCTCAACCACACCGGCTCACACAAGATCAACAACGTGCTCGGCCAGGCCCTGCTCACCAAGCGCATGGGCAAGACCCGCGTGATCGCGGAGACCGGTGCAGGCCAGCACGGCGTGGCGACGGCCACCGCCTGCGCGCTGTTCGGCCTCGACTGCACCATCTACATGGGCGAGATCGACACCCGGCGCCAGGCCCTCAACGTGGCCCGGATGCGCATGCTCGGCGCCGAGGTCATCGCCGTGAAGTCGGGCAGCCGCACCCTCAAGGACGCCATCAACGAGGCGTTCCGCGACTGGGTGGCCAACGTCGACCACACCCACTACCTCTTCGGCACGGTCGCGGGCCCGCACCCCTTCCCGGCGATGGTCCGCGACTTCCACCGGGTCATCGGCGTCGAGGCCCGCCGCCAGCTCCTGGAGCGGGCCGGCCGGCTCCCCGACGCGGCGATCGCCTGCGTCGGCGGCGGCTCCAACGCCATCGGACTCTTCCACGCCTTCATCCCCGACGAGGGCGTCCGCCTCATCGGCTGCGAGCCGGCCGGCCACGGCATCGAGACGGGCGAGCACGCCGCCACCCTCACCGCCGGCGAGCCCGGCATCCTGCACGGCTCCCGGTCCTACGTCCTCCAGGACGACGAGGGCCAGATCACCGAGCCGTACTCGATCTCGGCCGGTCTGGACTACCCCGGCATCGGGCCGGAGCACTCCTACCTCAAGGACTCCGGCCGCGGCGAGTACCGCGCGGTCACCGACGACGCGGCCATGCAGGCCCTGCGCCTGCTCTCCCGCACCGAGGGCATCATCCCGGCCATCGAGAGCGCCCACGCCCTCGCCGGGGCCCTGGAGGTCGGCAGGGAGCTCGGCAAGGACGGCTTGATCGTCGTCAACCTGTCCGGGCGCGGCGACAAGGACATGGACACAGCCGCGCGCTACTTCGGGCTGTACGACGCCGACGCCGAGGTCGCCGCCGACGCCACCGCCACCGCCGAGATCGAGGGGGACGCCAAGTGAGCGGGAACATCCAGCTGCTGGACGAGACCCTGGCAGCCGCCAAGGCCGAAGGCCGCGCCGCGCTCATCGCCTACCTCCCGGCCGGGTTCCCGACGGTGGACGGCGGCATCGAGGCGGTCAAGGCGGTCCTGGACGGCGGCGCGGACGTCGTCGAGGTCGGGCTGCCGCACAGCGACCCGGTCCTGGACGGTCCGGTCATCCAGACCGCCGACGACATCGCCCTGCGCGGCGGCGTGAAGATCGCGGACGTCATGCGCACGGTCAGGGAGGCCCACGAGGCCACCGGCAAGCCGATCCTCGTCATGACGTACTGGAACCCGATCGACCGCTACGGCGTCGAGCGGTTCACCGCCGAACTCGCCGAGGCGGGCGGCGCGGGCTGCATCCTGCCCGACCTGCCGGTGCAGGAGTCCGCCCTCTGGAGGGAGCACGCCGAGAAGCACGGCCTCGCGACGGTCTTCGTCGTGGCGCCCAGCAGCAAGGACGAACGGCTCGCCACGATCACGGCGGCGGGCAGCGGGTTCGTCTACGCGGCCTCGCTGATGGGCGTCACCGGTACGCGCGAATCGGTCGGGGCGCAGGCCCAGACCCTGGTGGAGCGCACCCGGGCCACCGGCACCGGGCTGCCCGTCTGCGTCGGCCTCGGCGTGTCCAACGCGGCCCAGGCCGCCGAGGTCGCCGGCTTCGCCGACGGTGTGATCGTCGGTTCGGCCTTCGTGAAGCGGATGCTGGACGCGCCGGACCACGCGGCCGGCCTGGCGGCCGTCCTCGAACTCGCCGGGGACCTGGCGAAGGGCGTGCGCAGGCAGGCGTAGACCCGCAGGGGCTACCGCCGGACACAACGGAACCTACGGTCACTCGAACGGGTGGACCTGGGACCGGGGAGGCGCGGTGCGCCTCCCCGGTTCGTTCTGGGGGTGTGAGCGAGAAGAATCGTGACGGAAAGCGGATGGCCCGTGAGCGGCTGGCGGCCGAGCGTGAGAAGCAGCGGGCCGCCGACAAGCGACGGCGCGCGCTGATCGTGGGTGCGAGCGTCGTCTGCGTCCTGGGCCTGGCGGCGGTGGTCGGCGTGATCGCCGCGAACGCGGGCAAGGGCAAGAGCGGCGCGAGCTCCGGCCCGGTCGTGGCGCCCTCCGGCGCGCAGGGCAAGGACAGCCTCGCGATCCCGGTCGGCAAGGACGGCGCCAAGGCGACGCTCACCGTCTGGGAGGACTTCCGGTGCCCCGCCTGCCAGGCCTTCGAGACGGCGTACCGTCCCACGCTCCACGAGCTGGTCGACGCCGGCCTGCTGCGCGTCGAGTACCACCTGGTCACGCTGATCGACGGCAACCTCGGCGGCAGCGGCTCCCGCAACGCGGCCAACGCGGCGGCCTGCGCCCAGGACGCCGGGAAGTTCCGGGACTTCCACGACGTGCTGTACGAGAACCAGCCGAAGGAGACGGACGACGCGTTCGCGAGCAACGACAAGCTGATCGAGCTGGCCGGCAAGGTGCAGGGGCTGAACACGCCGGCCTTCCAGAAGTGCGTCAAGGACGGCACGCACACCTCCTGGGTGGTCAGATCCAACGAGGCCTTCCAGGCGGCGAAGTTCAACGGCACGCCGACCGTCCTGCTCGACGGCAAGAACATCTACCAGGACCAGACCATGACCCCGGACAAGCTGAAGCAGCTGGTCGAGGACGCGAACAAGCAGTAGGAGGGGGTAAGTGTTTCTCACGTCCCCGTTATGGAGCCGTAGCCGGGGTGGTTGCCGTCGGCCCGGTCCGGCACGGTAGCGTCGACCCTGCCATGGAAGAACTTGCCTACATCCCCAGCCCCTCGCGCGGAGTGATCCACCTCGGACCCATCCCGCTGCGCGGCTACGCGTTCTGCATCATCATCGGTGTCTTCGTAGCCGTCTGGCTCGGCAACAAACGCTGGATCGCCCGGGGCGGGCGGGCCGGCACCGTGGCCGACATCGCGGTCTGGGCCGTGCCGTTCGGCCTGGTCGGTGGGCGTCTGTACCACGTGATCACGGACTACGAGCTGTACTTCAGCGCGGGCCGCGACTGGGTCGACGCGTTCAAGGTCTGGCAGGGCGGCCTCGGCATCTGGGGCGCGATCGCGCTCGGTGCGGTCGGGGCCTGGATCGGGTGCCGGCGCCGGGGGATCCCGCTGCCGGCCTACGCCGACGCCATCGCTCCCGGCATCGCCTTCGCCCAGGCGATCGGCCGCTGGGGCAACTGGTTCAACCAGGAACTGTACGGCCGCGAGACGCACGTGCCGTGGGCGCTGCACATCACCTCCTCCGAGGGCGGCCGGATCCCGGGCTACTACCACCCGACCTTCCTCTACGAGTCGCTGTGGTGCATCGGCGTCGGCTTCCTCGTCATCTGGGCCGACCGCCGCTTCACGCTGGGCCACGGCCGGGCCTTCGCGCTGTACGTCGCCGCGTACTGCGTGGGCCGCGGCTGGATCGAGTACATGCGCGTCGACGACGCCCACCACATCCTCGGTCTGCGGCTGAACGACTGGACCGCGATGATCGTGTTCCTGCTCGCGGTGCTGTACATCGTGATCTCGGCGAAGAAGCGGCCGGGCCGGGAGACGGTGGTCGAACCGGGCGCCTCCGACGGGGAGGCCGACGGCGCCGAGGGTGCCGACGGCGTCGGGGAGGCCGGCGGCCAGGTCAAGACGACGGAAGGGGCGGAGGCCGAGGCCGCTTCCGAGCCCGACGCCTCCGACGGTGAGGCCGCCGACGAGGTCAAGGACGAGGCCGGGTCGGCGACCAAGAAGAGCTGACCTGCTGCGGTACGACGAAGAGGGCGCCCGGGATCGACCGGGCGCCCTCTTCGTGGGCGGCCGCCGGGGGTGCGGCGGGGCGGGCACCACCGGACAGCGCCGTCGTGGATCTCGCCGTCGCGGCGGAAGGAAAAGCCATGGATCAGCGGCGGTTGGTGAGGGAGAGGGTTCTGCGGGCTGCTGCCACGACCGCCGCGTCGATGAAGCTGCCGTCGGGGAGGGCCTGGGCGCCCTGTTCCGTGGTGGCTGCCTTGATGATCGTTTCGGCCTGTTCCAGTTCGGCCTCCGTGGGGAGGTAGGCCCGTTCGATGATCGGGAGCTGACGGGGGTGGATCGCCGCGCGGCCGAGGAAGCCCAGGGCGCGGCCGTGCGCGCAGGAGGCGGCGAGACCCTTGAGGTCCCGGGTGTCCGGGTGGACCGACTGGGGCGGTGGGGCGAGGCCTGCCGCCCGCGCGGCGACCACGATCCGGGAACGGGACCAGTCCAGGCCGATGTCGCCCCGTACGCCCAGGTCGGCGCGGAGGTCCGCCTCGCCCAGGGAGATGCCCCGCAGGGCCGGGTCGGCGGCGGCGATGGCGTAGGCGTGTTCGATGCCGAGGGCCGATTCGAGGAGGGCGTAGAGCGGGAGGGCGGTGGTCCGGGCCGCGACGTGGCGGATGTCCTGCGGGCCGGTGACCTTCGGGAGGCGGAGTCCGGCGAGACCGGGCAGGGAGCGCAGGGCCCGGACGTCGGCCGGCGCCCACGGGGTCCCCAGGGCGTTGATCCGGACGTGGACCGGCACCGGCTGGGGGTGGGCGAGGAGCTCCGCGGTGGCGGCGCGGGCGTAGTCCTTGCGGTCGGGCGCGACCGCGTCCTCCAGGTCGATCACCACCACGTCGGTCCCGGAGACCAGCGCCTTGGCGACCACGCGCGGCCGGTCGCCGGGCACGTACAGCCAGGTGAGCGGGAACGGCGCGGTGGTCATACGGCACCCTCCGCGCGCAGCGCCCGCACCTCGTCCGGGGTCAGGCCCAGCTCGGCCAGGACCTCCTCCGTGTCGGCACCGTGCGGACGGCCGGTCCAGCGGATCGCGCCGGGGGTGGCCGAGAGCCGGAAGAGCACGTTCTGCATGCGCAGCGGGCCCAGCTCGGGGTCGGGGACCGTGGTGATCGTGTTCAGCGCCTGGTACTGCGGGTCCTCCATGACGTCCCGTACGTCCTGGACGGGCGCCACCGCAGCCTCCGCCTTCTCGAACTCGGCCAGCACCTCGGCCCGGGAGCGGGTGGCGACCCAGTCGCCGACGGCCGCGTCGAGGACGTCGGCGTGCGCGGCCCGGCCGGCCCCCGTCGCGAACCACGGCTCGTCGATCAGATCCGGCCGCCCGACCAGGCACATCACGCGTTCGGCGATCGACTGGGCCGAGGTGGAGACGGCGACCCAGCTGCCGTCCGCCGTGCGGTAGGTGTTGCGCGGGGCGTTGTTGGCGGACCGGTTGCCGGTGCGTTCCTGGACGTAGCCGAGCTGGTCGTACCAGGTGGGCTGGGGGCCGAGGACGGCCAGGATCGGCTCGATGATCGCCATGTCGACGACCTGGCCCTCGCCGGTGCGGTCCCGGGCCGCGAGCGCGGTCAGCACGGCGTACGCGGTGGCCAGCGCCGCGATGGAGTCGGCGAGTCCGAACGGCGGCAGCGTCGGCGGGGCGTCCGGTTCGCCGGTGATCGCCGCGAAGCCGCTCATCGCCTCGGCGAGGGTGCCGAACCCGGGACGACGGGCGTAGGGGCCGAACTGGCCGAAGGCGGTCACCCGGGTCAGGACCAGCCGCGGATTGACGGCGGAGAGCTCCTCCCACCCGAGGTCCCACTTCTCCAGGGTGCCCGGGCGGAAGTTCTCGACGACCACGTCGGCGGTGGCGGCGAGCCGGAGCAGCGTGGCACGGCCGCCGGGCCTGGACAGGTCGAGGGTGATGGCCCGCTTGTTGCGGCCGAGCAGCTTCCACCACAGGCCGACGCCGTCTTTGGCCGGGCCGTGGCCGCGGGAGGGGTCGGGCTTGGTGGGGTGCTCCACCTTGATGACCTCGGCGCCGAAGTCACCGAGCAGGGTGGCGGCGAGGGGGCCGGCGAAGAGGGTGGCGAGGTCGAGGACGCGCAGGCCGGTGAGGGGCGGGAGCGCGGGCCGGGGCGGCGTCGCCGGGCCCTCGGCCGCCGTCGGGGCCGTGGCCGCGGTGGCCGCGGTGGGTGCGGTGGGTGTGGTGGCCGCGGTGGGTGCGGTGGGTGTCGTCCTCATGCGGTGTACTGGGCCTCGATCTCCGGGCGGTACGGCATCGACTCCGTCGCCCCTTCCCGCTGCACGGAGATCGCCGCCGCCGCGGCCGCCCACGACAGGGCCTCGCGGATCGGCTTCTCCTCGGCCAGGGCCACCGCGAGGGCGCCGACGAAGGTGTCGCCCGCGCCCGTGGAGTCCACGGCGGTCACCCGGGGAGCGGGGATGACCAGCGGCGCGGCGTCGCGGGTGAGGTAGAGGCTGCCGGCCCCGCCGAGCGTGACGACGACCTGCGGCACCCGGTCGAGGAGCGCCGCCGCCGCGTCGCGCGGGTCGGTGCGGTCGGTCAGGGTGGCCGCCTCCCGCTCGTTCGGCACCAGCAGGTCGATGCTGTCGAGGAGTTCGGACGGCAGCGGGCGGGCGGGGGAGGGGGTGAGGACGGTCCGGACGCCGTGCCGGCGGGCGGCCTGCGCACCGGCCACCACCGCGGCGAGGGGGATCTCCAGCTGGAGCAGGAGCATGTCGGCGGAGGCGATCACCCCTTCGTCGCCGGGGGCGAGGTGGTCGACGGTGCCGTTCGCGCCGGGGACCACCACGATCGCGTTGCCGCCCTCGTCGTCCACGACGATGTGCGCGGTGCCGGAGGGGCACTCGATGGTGCGCAGCGAGTCCGTGTCCACGCCGGAGTGTTCCAGGGTCTCGCGCAGCCGGACGCCGTAGGCGTCGTGGCCGACCGCGCCGATCATGGAGACCGTGGCGCCGGCGCGGGCGGCGGCGATCGCCTGGTTGGCGCCCTTGCCGCCGGGGATCGTGCGGAACGCGCGCCCCGTCACGGTCTCGCCGAGCTGGGGGGCCTTCTCGGCGTACGCGACGAGGTCCATGTTCAGGCTGCCTAGTACGGCGATGTGGGTCATGAGCGGGTCGCCTCCAGGTGGGTGAGGTGGGCGAGGGCGTCGAAGCCGGTGCCGTCGAAGCCGGCGACGGAGGTGGCGAGTCGGTTCTTGAGCGGGGTCGTCCAGCGGTCCGGGAGGGCGTCGGGGTCACCGGCGAGCAGTCCGGCGACGGAGCCCGCCGTCGCGCCGTTCGAGTCGGTGTCCCAACCGCCGCTCACGGCGCGGCAGACGGAGCCGGTGAAGTCGCCGTCGGCGTGGGTGAGGGCGGCGGCGATGAGGGCGGTGTTGGGGACGGCGTGCACCCAGTGGTGGGTGGGGGAGTGGGTGGCGTGGAGTTCGTCGACGACGGTGTCGAAGTCGGCGTGCGTCTCGGCGAGCCGGATCGCGTGGTCGACGGCCTGGGCGAGGCGCGAGTGGGGCGGCACGACGGACCGGCCGGTGCGCAGACAGGCGTGCACGTCGTGGGCGCCGGTGGCGGCGGTGGCGATGACGGCCGCCATGAACATCGCCGCGTAGACGCCGTTGGCGGTGTGGGTGAGGGTGGCGTCCCGGTGGGCCTGTTCGGCCGCGGCGGCCGGGTCGCCGGGGTTGGTCCAGCCGTGTGCGTCGGCGCGGATGAGGGCGCCGATCCACTCGCGGAAGGGGTTGCGGTGGCGGGCGGTCTGCGGGGGTTCGATGCCGGTCAGCAGGTTGCGGTAGGCGACGCGTTCGGCGGTGAAGGTGCGGCCTGCGGGGAGCTCGTCGAGCCAGAGGGCGGCCACGTCGGCGGTGCTGAAGCCCTTGGTGCGGCGCTGGAGCAGGAGGAGGTTGAGGAGGGGGTAGTTGAGGTCGTCGTCCTCGGGCATGCCGTCGATGTTCTCGGCGAGGGAGGTGGCGGCCGAGCGGCGGTTCCAGGGGTGGGCCGAGAGGAGGTCGGCGGGGACGCCGCAGGCGGTGAAGTAGTGGTTCAGGGGCCAGTTGCCGGTGGCGCGGGCGAGGTCGCGGATGGCGTGCAGCGGGAGCTTCTCGACGGGCTTGCCGAGCAGACAGCCGACGGCACGGCCCAGCCAGGCGGCGTGGTAGGCGCGGGCGGGTGGGGGCTGGGGGGTGGGGACACTGCCCGCGGCTGAGCTGGAAAGGAGCGGCGGCTGTAGCGCCCCGTCAGGGGCGCGGGGAACTGCGCGATCAGCCCCCGCGCACGCGCAGTCGCAGGACGGTCCGCACCGCCCTCCCCGTGGCGCAGTCGGCCACTCGGGACACAGCGCCTTGATCTCGGCCAGCTCCGTCGGCTCGTTCAACCGACTCGGCAGGTCCGCGAGTTCGTCGAGCAGGTCCTCCGCCAGTTGGCGCAGATAGCGGGACGCCCGGTCCGGCGAGGCCCCGGCCCGGCTCGGCGCGTCCGCGCCCCCCGCCGCCCGCCAGCGCGCAGCGATCGCCGACGGCTCCCGCCCGTCCTGCCGGGCCTGGCGCAGCTCATGGCCCAGCAGGTCCTCCGGCTGGACCCAGGTCAGGCGGAGCAACCGGTGCCTCCGAGGCGGGCGAAGGACTCCTCGTGGACGCGGCGGCGTTCCGTGTCGCGGGCGAAGATCTCGCGGGTCACGGCGGCCAGCGTGCGCGGCGGCTCCCAGAGGTCCAGGCGGCTGGCCTCCGCGACCCGCTTCGCCCACTCCTCCGGAACCGGCGAGCCCAGCGCCCCGGCGATCGCGCCCGCCATCGTCGCGATGGAGTCGCAGTCCCGGCCGTAGTTGACGGCGCCGAGGACGGCGTGCCGGTAGTCGCCGCCGGCCACCAGCACCATGCCCAGGGCGACGGGGAGTTCCTCGATGGCGTGGAGGCGCGAGGGACGCCGGGCGCCGAGGGAGGGAGACCGGTAGTCGGGGCCCACCGTGTCGTAGGGAGCGACCGCGGCGCGCAGCGGGACGAGCGCCGACTCGACGTCGGTGTGGTGCGCCGCCGCCGCACAGACCTTCTCGACCGCCTCGCGGGTGCCGTCCTTCGCCACGGACAGGCAGACGCCGATCACGGAGTCCGGTGTCGCGCCGGGCGCCGTCGCCGCCGCGACCGCCGCCGCGAAGACGCCCGCCGCCTCCCTGCCGTACGACGACTGGTGGGCGCCCGCGATGTCCAGTGCCTCGGCGTACGCGGCCCGCGGGTTGGCCGCGTTGACCAGGCCGACCGGGGCCATGTACATCGCGGCGCCGCAGTTGACGATGTTGCCGACGCCGGCCTCGCGGGGGTCGACATGGCCGTAGTGCAGGCGGGTTGCCAGCCACTTCTCGGCGAGGAAGACGCGGTGCAGGGGGAGCGCCTCCGCCTCCAGTTCCGGGATCCAGCGGGGGTTGGTCATCAGGTCCGGGACCAGGTGGTCGGCGATCGCGTACGCGTCGAGGTGGTCGCGGACCCTGTCGTACACCCGGACCAGCGCATGGGTCATCAAGGTGTCGTCGGTGACGTGCCCGTCGCCCTTGTGGTACGGCGCGATGGGGCGGGCGGTGCGCCAGGCGTCCCCGTTCCAGGGGCCGACGATGCCGTGCACGCGGCCGCCGTGGCGTTCGACGATCTGGTCGGGGGAGTAGCCCTCGACCGGGCCGCCGAGGGCGTCGCCGACGGCGGCCCCGACCAGTGCTCCGGTGATCCGGTCGTCGAGCGAAGCTCCGGCGCTTTCTTCTCCTTTGGGCGTCATGCACCGAATCATCCACCGGGACGGGCCGGTTGTGTGGCTTCCAGGAGTTCGGCGAGTTCCACGAGGTCGGTGCCGGTGAGGCGGGGGAGGGCGCAGCCGGAGAGGGTACGGCAGGCGTCCCGCCAGGACGCCGGGATCGCCTCGGCGCCGCCGAGGGCGCCGGTGACCGCGCCGGCCAGTGCGGGGGCCGAGTCGGCGACCCGCGACAGGCAGGCGGCGGCGGGTACGGCCTCGGCGATCCGGCCGCGGGAGGCGGTGGCGAGGGCGAGGGCGACCGGGACGGTCTCGGCGGCGGCGATGCCATAGCTGTAGACGTGGTCGACGATTTGGTGTTCGAGGAGGGGGACCAGGGCGAACGCGGAGTCCGCGGTGCCGGCGAGGGTGAGGGCGTGCCGGGCGTTACGGCCGATCTCGGTGGCCTCGGGGAGTTCGCCGAGGGCGGCCGCCACGCAGGTCTCGACCTCGGCGCCGACGAGGGCGAGGGCGAGGGCCGCGGCCATGGCACGGGCGCCGTGCACTCCGTCGCCGTCCTGGGTGTAGCGGGCGTCGAACTCGGCGAGGTCGGCTGCGCGTTCGGGGTCGCCGGGGTGGGCGACGGCGAGCGCGCAGGCGCGGACGCAGGCGGCGTCGTCGAAGTAGTGCGGGTTGTCGTGGCCGGTTGCGGGCGGGCGCAGGCCGGTGGCGAGGTTGCCGAGGCCGGCCCGGACGGAGATGCGGGCGCGCAGCGGGAGTACCGCCGACTCGATCTCCGGGGCGCGTTCGGCCGCGGCGGCGACCTCGGAGGCGACGGCGGTCCAGGTGAGGTCGATGGCGGCGCGGGTACGGAGCTCGCGGCTGAGGTCGCCGAGGAGGGTGTCCGCGCCGGCCCGCAGGACGGCTTCCGCGGCGAAGGCCGCCCACTCGGCGTCGTCGGAGGGGCCGAGGCGGAGGGGCTCGGGGGGCTGGTTGAGGGCGATGGGGACGGGGAGGGTGGTGGTCGCGTTCTGCTCGGCGAAGGTGTCCAGCTCGCGGGTGAGGCGGCGGGTCCACTCGGGCATCCGGGATGCGCGGTGCCGGGCGGAAGGCCAGCCGGCGGCGTCGCCTGCGGCGAGGCCCAGCAGGAGGCCCTCGATGCGCCGCCGGTTCACCGCAGCCCCTCGCTGCAGCTTGCCCCCAGGGGGCTCCGCCCCCTGGACCCCCGAGCCCGCGCCCGCCCGCCATCCGACTCGGTCGGCAGAAAGACGGCCGCGGGGGGTTCCGGCTCGGTGGGGAAGGACGCGGACGACTCGACTGGCAGCAAGGCCGATGCAGCGGAGTGCGACTCGGTGACGAGGGGGTCGGCTGGGGCGGGCCACGACTCGGTCGGCGGGGGAGCCGGGGTGGTGGGGTGTGGGTCGGTGGGGGCGAGGGTGGCTGGTCGGAGGTGTGGCGTGGTCGGCGGGTGGGCTGAGGTTGCGGTGGGTGGGTCGGTGGCGAGAAGGCTTGCCGGGGCAGGGTGTGGGTCGGTGGCGAGGAGGCTTGCCGGGGCAGGGTGTGGGTCGGTGGCGAGGGGGTCGGTGGTGGGTGGTTCTGTCGGGGGGGAGGGCGGTGGGGGTTGGGAGGTGGCCAGCAGCAGGTCGGCCACCTCCAGGACGTGGTGTCCTGCCATCGACGGCAGGCAGCTCCCCCGGGCCCGGCCGATCGCCGCCCCCCACTCCGGTGGGATCGCCGCCGCCCCCCGCGTCGCTCCGGCCAGCGCGCCGGCCACCGCGGCCGTGGTGTCCGCGTCGCGGCCCATGTTGACGGCCGTCAGCACCGCGTCCCGGAAGTCGCCGTCCGCCGCCGCGTACGCGCCGAAGGCCAGGGCCACCGCCTCCGGGGCCAGGTCGGTCCAGGGGTAGCCGCCGATGACCACCGCGGTGCGGACCGCCCGTTCGCCGCGGTGGGCGACCGAGACGGCCCGGCGCAGGGAGCGGGCCGTCCAGGAGTCGTCCGGGACCACCGCGAGGGCCGCCGCGACCACCGCCGTCGGCGGGGCCCCGGCCATCGCCGCCGCGACGCCCGCCGCCACCGCCTGGCCGCCGTAGATGCCCTCTCCCTCGTGGCTCACCGAGCCGTCGACGGCGACGAGCCGGGCCGCCTCGGCGGGGCGGCCCGCCGCGAAGACGCCGAACGGCGCCGCCCGCATGGCGAGGCCGTCGCTCCAGGCGTGCCGGTGCTGGGCGGAGATGGGGGCGGCCAGGCCCCGGCGGAGGTTCTCCAGTGTGCCGCGCTCGCTGAAGCCGGCGCCCTTGAAGGGGCCCTCGGCGCGGTCGGCGATCCACTCGTGCCAGGCCGCCTCGACGTGGGCCGGGGTGAGCGCCGAGCCGTGGCGGGCGAGGAGGAGCCCGGAGAAGATCGCGTACTCCGTGTCGTCCGTGCCCGCGGGGCGGTCGGTGACGTATCCCGTGATGCGACCCCAGCGGGCGCGGATCTCGGAGGGCTTCATGTTCTCCGCCGGTGCCCCCAGCGCGTCGCCCACGGCCAGGCCCAGCAGCGCGCCCCGCGCCCGGTCGCGCAGTGCGGAGGCGGGCCCGTCGGGAGCGGGGGCCGGCGGGGTGCAGACGATCGATGACATGGGCGGGCCTCTCCGGGAGGGCTGCGCTCAGGGGCGCGGAACCGTTTGCGGATGTGTCCCACCAACGGCGGTTGACCGCACCCTGAAGGGCCTCCGCATCACCCGGTCGACATCTGTGCAGTTCCTCGCACGTGTGAGCAGCGAGAGATAAAACCGCAGGTTAGCCGAGCCTTTCCTTGCTGGCGGCGGGGAATGTGACGACGTACGGTGAGCGTTGTCGAAAGATAGAACTTGTCCAAAGTTAGCTTTGCCTCAGCTTATTAGGGGCGCGCTGCGCGAACTTCTTGGGGGACCCCTCATGGCCGTCATCGAGACCCAGGCGACTCTGCACGAGGCCCACCGCGACAACCACACCCACCGGGACGTCAACGGCGGCTGGCTGCGGCCCGCGGTCTTCGGCGCCATGGACGGCCTGGTCTCCAACCTCGCCCTGCTGACCGGTGTGGCGGGCGGCGCCGTCGGCCACCAGACCATCGTCATCACCGGACTTGCGGGGCTGGCCGCAGGCGCCTTCTCGATGGCCGCCGGCGAGTACACCTCCGTCGCCTCGCAGCGCGAGCTCGTCGAGGCCGAGCTGGACGTGGAGCGGCGTGAGCTGCGCAGGCACCCGCAGGACGAGGAGGCCGAGCTGGCCGCGCTGTACGAGGCGCGGGGCGTCGAGCCGGAGCTGGCCCGGGAGGTCGCCCGGCAGCTGTCCGCCGACCCGGAGCAGGCGCTGGAGATACACGCCCGGGAAGAGCTCGGGATCGATCCCGGTGACCTGCCCTCGCCGCTGGTGGCGGCCGTCTCGTCGTTCGGGTCGTTCGCGCTGGGCGCGCTGCTGCCCGTGCTGCCGTTCCTGCTCGGTGCCACCGCGCTCTGGCCCGCCCTGCTGCTGGCGCTCGTCGGGCTGTTCGGATGCGGTGCCGTGGTGGCCAAGGTGACCGCGCGGAGCTGGTGGTTCAGCGGTCTGCGGCAGCTCGCGCTGGGCGGCGCGGCAGCCGGTGTGACGTACGCCCTGGGCGCTGTGTTCGGGACGGCCGTAGGATAGGGCGACTGGTACCTATGCGTTGGGCCGCATAAGTACCCGTTACTCGCTGGTTTCGAATGCTTAACCACTGGGCATGAGCCGTAAGCGCCGCAGGCAATGACGCCTGCCGGGCACCTGTGGGGTGCCGCGACGCTCACCCCGCCCCCCGCGGACCGATGGACACGGATCTGTCCGGATCGGTCCCCCACCACCTTGACCGCTTTGCGCGGTACCTCGCCGTACACCCCTGCGGCGTCCGCATGTTGGAACGGTGTATCCAGTTCCCGAGAATCGCTTCATCATGTAACCTGCGTGAAATTTCGCAACAAAAACGCAGAGGGCCAGCGTCGTCCCTCGGCACCTGCTATATGCCACTGACGACGACGGGAGAGCCGATGCGTACGCCGCGCCAGCCGTCCCAGCACTCCGCGAATGGCCAGAACTGGTCGTTCATGGATGCTCGCCCTGCTGCGCAGGGTATGTACGACCCCCGCAACGAGCGCGACGCCTGCGGCGTCGGCTTCGTGGCCACCCTCACCGGCGAGGCGAGCCATGCGCTGGTCGAGCAGGCGCTCACGGTTCTGCGCAACCTGGAGCACCGCGGCGCGACCGGCTCGGAGCCCGACTCCGGCGACGGCGCGGGGCTGCTCTCCCAGGTGCCCGACGCCTTCTTCCGCGAGGTGGCCGGATTCGAGCTGCCGGCGGCCGGTTCGTACGCCGTGGGCATCGCCTTCCTGCCCGAGGACGGCACCCAGGACGCCGTCTCGCGGATCGAGACCATCGCCGCCGACGAGGGCCTGACCGTGCTCGGCTGGCGCGAGGTCCCGGTCGCCCCGCAGCTGCTCGGCGCCACCGCCCGCTCCACCATGCCGGTCTTCCGGCAGCTTTTTGTCACCGACGGCGCCAGCGAGGGCATCGCGCTGGACCGCAAGGCGTTCGTGCTGCGCAAGCGCGCCGAGCGCGAGGTGGACGTCTACTTCCCGTCACTGTCCGCGCGGACCATCGTCTACAAGGGCATGCTGACCACCGGCCAGCTGGAGCCCTTCTTCCCGGACCTGTCCGACCGCCGCTTCGCGTCCGCGATCGCGCTCGTGCACTCCCGGTTCTCCACGAACACCTTCCCGTCGTGGCCGCTCGCGCACCCCTACCGCTTCGTCGCCCACAACGGTGAGATCAACACCGTCAAGGGCAACCGCAACTGGATGGTCGCCCGCGAGTCCCAGCTGGTCTCCGACCTGTTCGGCCCGCAGGAGAAGCTGGACCGGATCTTCCCGGTCTGCACCCCCGACGCCTCCGACTCGGCCTCCTTCGACGAGGTGCTGGAGCTGCTGCACCTGGGCGGGCGCTCGCTGCCGCACTCCGTGCTGATGATGATCCCGGAGGCGTGGGAGAACCACGCATCCATGGACCCGGCCCGCCGCGCCTTCTACGGCTTCCACTCCACGATGATGGAGCCCTGGGACGGCCCCGCCTGCGTCACCTTCACCGACGGCTCCCAGGTCGGCGCCGTTCTCGACCGCAACGGTCTGCGTCCCGGCCGCTACTGGGTCACCGACGAGGGCCTGGTCGTCCTCGGCTCCGAGGTCGGCGTCCTCGACATCGACCCCGCCAGGGTCGTCCGCAAGGGCCGCCTGCAGCCCGGCAAGATGTTCCTCGTCGACACCGTCGAGCACCGCATCATCGAGGACGACGAGATCAAGGCGACCCTCGCCGCCGCGCAGCCGTACGCGGAGTGGCTGGAGGCCGGCGAGATCGAGCTGGGCGACCTGCCCGAGCGCGAGCACATCGTGCACACCCACGCCTCGGTCACCCGCCGCCAGCAGACCTTCGGCTACACGGAGGAGGAGCTGCGCGTCATCCTCGCGCCGATGGCCAGGACCGGCGCCGAGCCGATCGGCTCCATGGGCACCGACTCGCCGATCGCGGCGCTGAGCGAGCGCCCGCGGCTGCTCTTCGACTACTTCACCCAGCTGTTCGCACAGGTCACCAACCCGCCGCTGGACGCCATCCGGGAAGAGCTGGTGACCAGCCTGCGCTCGTCCCTCGGCCCCTCGGGCAACCTGCTCGAACCGAACGCCGCCTCCTGCCGCTCGGTCGTGCTGCCCTTCCCGGTGATCGACAACGACGAGCTGGCCAAGCTCATCCACATCAACGCCGACGGCGACATGCCCGGGTTCAAGGCCGCGACCCTGTCCGGCCTGTACCGGGTCTCCGGCGGCGGCGAGACGCTGGCCGCGCGGATCGACGAGATCTGCGCCGAGGCCGACGCGGCCATCGAGAACGGCGCCCGGCTCATCGTCCTGTCCGATCGGCACTCCGACGCCGAGCACGCGCCGATCCCGTCGCTGCTGCTCACCGCGGCCGTCCACCACCACCTCATCCGCACCAAGCAGCGCACCCAGGTGGGCCTGCTGGTCGAGGCCGGGGACGTCCGCGAGGTCCACCACGTCGCCCTGCTGATCGGCTTCGGCGCCGCCGCCGTCAACCCGTACCTGGCCATGGAGTCCGTCGAGGACCTGGTCCGCGCGGGCACCTTCCTGCCGGGCATGGAGGCCGAGCAGGCCATCCGCAACCTGATCTACGCCCTCGGCAAGGGCGTCCTGAAGGTCATGTCCAAGATGGGCATCTCGACGGTCGCCTCCTACCGCGGCGCCCAGGTCTTCGAAGCCGTCGGTCTCGAGGCGGGCTTCGTCGACAAGTACTTCAACGGCACCGCCTCCAAGATCGGCGGCGTCGGCATCGACGTCATCGCCAAGGAGGTCGCCGCCCGCCACGCCAAGGCCTACCCGGCCTCCGGCATCGCTCCCGCGCACCGCGCGCTGGACATCGGCGGCGAGTACCAGTGGCGACGTGAGGGTGAGCCGCACCTGTTCGACCCGGAGACGGTCTTCCGCCTCCAGCACTCCACGCGCTCCGGCCGCTACGACATCTTCAAGAAGTACACGGACCGCGTGAACGAGCAGTCCGAGCGGCTGATGACCCTCCGCGGCCTGTTCGGCTTCAAGTCCGACCGCCCGTCGATTCCCGTCGACGAGGTCGAGCCGGTCTCCGAGATCGTCAAGCGGTTCTCGACCGGTGCCATGTCGTACGGCTCCATCTCGCGCGAGGCGCACGAGACCCTCGCCATCGCCATGAACCAGCTGGGCGGCAAGTCCAACACCGGTGAGGGCGGCGAGGACCCGGACCGCCTGTACGACCCGGCCCGCCGGTCCGCCATCAAGCAGGTCGCCTCCGGCCGCTTCGGTGTGACCTCGGAGTACCTGGTCAACGCGGACGACATCCAGATCAAGATGGCCCAGGGCGCCAAGCCCGGCGAGGGCGGCCAGCTGCCCGGCCACAAGGTCTACCCGTGGGTCGCCAAGACCCGGCACTCCACCCCGGGTGTCGGCCTGATCTCCCCGCCGCCGCACCACGACATCTACTCCATCGAGGACCTGGCCCAGCTGATCCACGACCTGAAGAACGCGAACCCGAAGGCGCGGATCCACGTCAAGCTGGTCTCCGAGGTCGGCGTCGGCACGGTCGCGGCGGGTGTGTCCAAGGCGCACGCGGACGTGGTGCTGATCTCCGGCCACGACGGAGGCACCGGTGCCTCCCCGCTGACGTCGCTGAAGCACGCGGGCGGCCCCTGGGAGCTCGGTCTCGCCGAGACCCAGCAGACCCTGCTGCTCAACGGCCTGCGCGACCGCATCGTCGTGCAGACCGACGGCCAGCTGAAGACCGGCCGTGACGTCGTCATCGCCGCGCTGCTCGGCGCCGAGGAGTTCGGTTTCGCGACCGCGCCGCTCGTCGTCTCGGGCTGCATCATGATGCGCGTCTGCCACCTCGACACCTGCCCGGTCGGCGTCGCCACCCAGAACCCGGTGCTGCGCGACCGCTTCACCGGCAAGGCCGAGTACGTGGTGAACTTCTTCAGGTTCATCGCCGAGGAGGTCCGCGAGATCCTCGCCGAGCTGGGCTTCCGCTCCATCGAGGAGGCCGTCGGCCACGCCGAGGCGCTCGACGTCACCCGCGCCGTCGACCACTGGAAGGCGCAGGGCCTGGACCTGGCCCCGCTCTTCCACGTGCCCGAGCTGCCCGAGGGCGCGGCGCTGCACCAGACCGTCGCGCAGGACCACGGCCTGGAGAAGGCCCTGGACAACGAGCTGATCAAGCTCGCCTCCGACGCCCTGGCCGCCTCCAGCGCCACCGACGCCCAGCCGGTGCGCGCCCAGATCAAGGTGCGCAACATCAACCGCACGGTCGGCACCATGCTCGGCCACGAGGTGACGAAGAAGTTCGGCGGCGCCGGTCTGCCCGACGACACCATCGACATCACCTTCACCGGCTCGGCCGGCCAGTCCTTCGGCGCCTTCCTGCCGCGCGGTGTCACCCTCCGCCTGGAAGGCGACGCCAACGACTACGTCGGCAAGGGCCTCTCCGGCGGCCGTGTCATCGTCCGTCCGGACCGGGCGGCCGACCACCTCGCCGAGTACTCCACCATCGCGGGCAACACCATCGCCTACGGCGCGACCGGCGGCGAGCTGTTCCTGCGCGGCCGGACCGGTGAGCGGTTCTGCGTCCGCAACTCCGGTGCGCTGGTGGTCTCGGAGGGCGTGGGCGACCACGGCTGCGAGTACATGACCGGCGGCCACGCGGTGGTCCTCGGCGAGACGGGCCGCAACTTCGCGGCCGGCATGTCCGGCGGCGTCGCCTACGTGATCGACCTGAACGTCGACAACGTCAACGTCGGCAACGTGAGCGCCGTCGAGGCCCTCGACGACGCCGACCGGCAGTGGCTGCACGACGTGGTGCGCCGGCACGCCGAGGAGACCGGCTCGACGGTCGCCGAGAAGCTGCTCGCCGACTGGGACACGGCCGTGCAGCGGTTCAGCAAGATCATCCCCAGCACGTACAAGGCAGTGCTCGCCGCCAAGGACGCCGCCGAGCGAGCCGGTCTCTCCGAGACCGAGACCCACGAGAAGATGATGGAGGCGGCGATCAATGGCTGACCCGAAGGGCTTCCTGAAGCACGGCCGTGAGGTCGCCGAGACCCGTCCCGTCAGCGAGCGCGTCAAGGACTGGAACGAGGTCTACGTCCCCGGTTCCCTGCTGCCGATCATCAGCAAGCAGGCCAGCCGGTGCATGGACTGCGGCATCCCGTTCTGCCACAACGGCTGTCCGCTCGGGAACCTGATCCCCGAGTGGAACGACTTCGCCTACCGCGAGGACTGGACGGCGGCCTCCGAGCGGCTGCACGCGACCAACAACTTCCCCGAGTTCACCGGTCGCCTCTGCCCGGCCCCCTGCGAGTCGGCGTGCGTGCTCGGCATCAACCAGCCGGCCGTCACCATCAAGAACGTCGAGGTCTCCATCATCGACAAGGCGTGGGAGGCGGGCACGGTCAAGCCGCAGGCCCCCGAGCGCCTGTCCGGCAAGACCGTCGCCGTCATCGGCTCGGGCCCCGCGGGCCTGGCCGCCGCCCAGCAGCTGACCCGGGCCGGCCACACCGTCGCCGTCTACGAGCGCGCCGACCGCATCGGCGGCCTGCTCCGCTACGGCATCCCCGAGTTCAAGATGGAGAAGCGGCACATCAACCGCCGTATCGAGCAGATGCGCGCGGAGGGCACCCGCTTCCGTACCGGTATCGAGATCGGCCGCGACCTCAGGGCGACCGACCTGAAGAAGCGGTACGACGCGGTCGTCATCGCCGCCGGCGCCACGACCGCCCGTGACCTTCCGGTCCCCGGGCGGGAGTTGAAGGGCGTCTACCAGGCGATGGAGTACCTGCCGCTGGCCAACAAGGTCCAGGAGGGCGACTACGTGGTGTCGCCCGTCTCGGCCGAGGGCAAGCACGTGGTCGTGATCGGCGGCGGCGACACCGGCGCGGACTGCGTCGGCACCGCCCACCGCCAGGGCGCGGCCTCCGTCACCCAGCTGGAGATCATGCCCCGGCCGGGCGAGGACCGCGCGCCGCACCAGCCGTGGCCGACCTTCCCGATGCTCTACAAGGTCACCAGCGCCCACGAGGAGGGCGGCGAGCGGGTCTACTCCGTCTCGACGACCCACTTCGAGGGCGACGAGGACGGCAACGTCCAGTGGCTGCACCTCACCGAGGTGGAGTTCGTCGACGGCAGGCTGACCCCGAAGCCGGGCACCGAGCGGAAGATCCCGGCCCAGCTGGTCACCCTCGCCATGGGCTTCACCGGCACCGACCGCGTCAACGGCCTGGTCGAGCAGTTCGGTCTCGACCTCGACGAGCGGGGCAACATCGCCCGGGACGCCGACTACCAGACCAACGTGCCCGGCGTCTTCGTCGCCGGTGACGCGGGCCGCGGCCAGTCCCTGATCGTCTGGGCGATCGCCGAGGGCCGCTCGGCCGCCAAGGGCGTCGACCGCTTCCTGACCGGAGCGAGCGACCTCCCGTCCCCGATCCGCCCGACGGACCGCTCGCTGATGGTCTGACCTCTCAGGAGACGTCCCGTACAACGGCGTACGGGCGGGCCGTCCGGGGGGACACCCCCCCCGGACCCCCCGTAGACGGCGCCTGCCCCACAGTCCCCGACCGGACGACCGGGCAGGCGCCGCCGCCTTTCCGCGATCAAGTAACCTCGGCCTCCCGGACCGGAGCGAGGGGGAGCAGGGCATGGCCGCGATCAGTCTCAGCAAGATGGAGCGGACCGCGCCCGCCCTGGTCGGCTCGTACCGGTCGGCCGGGATCTCCCTCACCAAACACGGCCTCGACGGGCTCCGGGCCGCCGTCTACCTGGTCGTCGACCACTCCGGCTCGATGAAGCCCTACTACGCCGACGGCAGCGTGCAGGCACTCGCCGACCGGGTCCTCGGCCTCTCCGCGCACCTGGACGACGACGGCCGGGTGCCCGTCGTCTTCTTCTCCACCGACATCGACGCGGTCACCGGCATCGAGCTGGCCGGACACGCGGGCCGCATCGAGAAGATCGCGGCCGGGCTCGGCCACATGGGCAAGACCAGCTACCACCTGGCCATGGACGCGGTGATCGACCACTACCTGGACAGC
Organism: Streptomyces sp. NPDC051987; assembly: GCF_040680735.1. Taxonomy (NCBI): domain Bacteria; kingdom Bacillati; phylum Actinomycetota; class Actinomycetes; order Kitasatosporales; family Streptomycetaceae; genus Streptomyces; species Streptomyces sp. NPDC051987. The sequence goes on from NZ_JBFAXI010000025.1 coordinate 91,096, forward strand.
GGCGCCACGGACCCCGCCCTGGTCGTCTTCCAGACCGACGGCGGCCCGATCAACAAACTCGCCGCGGAACGCTACCTGTGCAAGGCGGCCAGGCTGCCCCTGTTCTGGCAGTTCGTCGGCTTCGGCGACCCGCACAGCAAACAGTTCGACTTCCTGCGCAAGCTCGACGAACTGGCGGTGCCGGCCAAGCGGGTGGTGGACAACGCGGGCTTCTTCCACGCCGGTTCGGACCCGCGGAAGGTGCCGGACGGTGAGCTGTACGACCGTCTCGTCGGCGAGTTCCCGCAGTGGCTGGCGGCGGCGCGGGCGGCGGGCATCGTCGGGGCGGGCGTGGGGACGCGCTGACTTTACGCCGCCCCGTTGGCTGTAGCGCTCCGGCGTGCCACCCTGAGGGGTGATCCGGCGGGGAGGCGGGCGACGTATGGACGACGGCGCGCGAACGGTGAACGGGCAGGCACGGGCGGGAAGTTCGGCACACCGAGCGGATCCCCCGGGCAAGGGCGAGAAGCTGGCGGACTGGGCCGACGGGCGGCTCGGGATCTACGCCCTGGCCAAGGCGAACATGCGCAAGGTGTTCCCGGACCACTGGTCCTTCATGCTGGGCGAGATCTGCCTCTACAGCTTCCTCATCCTGATCCTCACGGGCGTCTACCTCACCCTGTTCTTCGAACCCAGCGGCGCCGAGGTCGTCTACCACGGCACCTACCAGCCGCTGAACGGCATCGTCATGACCAAGGCGTACGAGTCGACGCTGCACATCAGCTTCGACGTGCGCGGCGGCCTGCTGATCCGGCAGATCCACCACTGGGCGGCACTGGTCTTCGTGGCCGGCATGGTCGTCCACATGATGCGGGTGTTCTTCACCGGCGCCTTCCGCAAGCCCCGCGAGATCAACTGGCTGTTCGGCTGGACCCTGCTGTTCCTCGCCATCCTCACCGGACTGACCGGCTACTCGCTCCCCGACGACCTGCTCTCCGGCACCGGCGTCCGGTTCGCCGACGGCGCGATCCTGTCGGTCCCGATCGTCGGCTCCTACCTCTCGATGTTCCTGTTCGGCGGGGAGTTCCCCGGCCACGACATCATCTCCCGCTTCTTCCCGATCCACGTCCTGCTGCTGCCCGGGATCATGCTGGGCCTGGTCGTGGCCCACCTGATCCTGGTCTTCCACCACAAGCACACCCAGTACCCGGCGCCCGGACGCGACCAGAAGAGCGTGGTCGGCATGCCCTTCCTGCCGGTCTACATGGCCAAGGCCGGCGGGTTCTTCTTCCTCGTCTTCGGCATCCTCGCGGTCATCGGCGCCGTCGCCACCATCAACCCGGTGTGGGCCTTCGGTCCCTACCGCCCCGACCTGGTGACCACCGGCGCCCAGCCCGACTGGTACCTGGGCTTCTCCGAGGGCCTGATCCGCGTGATGCCGGGCTGGGAGATCAACGCCTGGGGCCACACCCTGGAACTGGGCGTCTTCATCCCCTTCTCGCTCTTCCCGCTCTTCCTCCTGGCCATCGGCATCTACCCGTTCATCGAGGCGTGGATCACCGGCGACCGGCGCGAGCACCACATCCTCGACCGCCCGCGCAACGTCCCCGTCCGGACCGCCCTCGGCGTGGCCTGGCTCAGCCTCTACTTCGTCCTCCTGGTCGGCGGCGGCAACGACATCGTCGCCACCCACCTCCACCTCTCCATCAACTCGATCACCTGGTTCGTCCGGATCTCCGTCTTCGTCGTCCCCGTCCTCGCCTTCGTCCTCACCAAGCGGATCTGCCTCGGCCTGCAGCGCCGGGACCGCGACAAGGTCCTGCACGGCCGGGAGACCGGCCTCATCAAACTGCTCCCGCACGGCGAGTACGTCGAGGTCCACGAACCCCTCAGCCAGGACCGCCTGTTCGTGCTGACCCAGCACGAACAGGACCCGCCCTACGAGCTGGGGCCGCCGGTGGACGCGAACGGGGTGCGGCGCAGGGTCACGCCCGCCCAGCGGGTACGGGCGAGCCTGGCGAAGGGGATGTTCGGTCCGGGCACCCACATCCCGAAGCCGACGCAGGAGGAGTACCGGGAGATCACGAGCGGGGATCACCACTAGGCACACCAGAATGGTCCCGTGCCGACCAAGAAGAAGCCCCAGGCGACCGCGGCCCCCGCCCGGCGCCGCGAACTCCTCGAGACCGCCGCCGAGGTCTTCGCCGAGCAGGGCTACAACGCCACCACCGTACGCAAGATCGCGGACCGGGCCGGTCTGCTCGCCGGCAGCCTCTACTACCACTTCGACTCCAAGGAGTCGATGCTGGAGGAGATCCTGCGGACCTTCCTCGACGAGCTCTGGGACGGCTACGACAGCGTCCTGGACGCCGCGCTCGGTCCCCGTGAGACCCTCGAAGCCCTGGTCACCGAGTCCTTCCGGGAGATCGACCGGCACCGCGCCGCCGTCGCCATCTACCAGAAGGAGAGCAGGCAGCTGGTCGCGCAGGAGCGGTTCGGTTTCCTCGCCGAGTCGCAAGCCAGGTTCGAGACGGCGTGGCTGTCGACGCTGGAGCGCGGGGTCGCCGCGCGCGTCTTCCGCGCCGACCTCGACGTCCGCCTCACCTACCGGTTCGTCCGCGACACCGTGTGGGTCGCCGCCTCCTGGTACCGGCCCGGCGGCCGGCACAGCCCGGAGGAGATCGCCCGGCAGTACCTGTCGATGGTGCTGGACGGGATCGCCGTACGGTGACCGCGGCGAAGGCCGGCGCCCCCGCCGGCCCCCGCGGCGCCGTGGGCTAGGTGTCGCACTCCAGGACCGTCCGGCACAGCGAGCAGCGGGCCCGGACCCGGCCCCGGACCGGCACCCGGATCCGCTGGTGGCAGGTCGGGCAGGGGAACGAGACCCGCAGCCGGCCGCCGCTGTCGGGGGTGAAGGCGTAGGAGGCGCCGGCCTGGGCGGGCGGCGCGGCGGGGGCGTGCCGGCGGTCGCGGGCGTAGCGGCGGCGGCCCGCCCAGCCCGCGGCGGTCAGCGGCGGCTGCTCCTCGTCCTGGCGGGCCCTGGCCATGCCCTTCTGGTACGCCGTGTAGGCCTGCGGGCTGGTGAACCACACCGACGGGTCCTCGTGGAAGACGAGGGCGCGCTTGGCCAGCACGTAGCCGAACTCCTCCGGCGTGAGGTAGCCGAGCTTCTGGGACGCCTCCCCGTGCTCCCGGTAGGCGTCCAGGAGCAGCCAGCCGGCCCCGAGGTAGGTGGTCGCCGTGTCCGTGAGGATCTCGTTCTCCCGGACGCCCGGGAAGGACAGGTCCAGGCGGTGCAGGTACACGTGCGTCACCTCGTGGGCGAGGGCCGCGCCGATGTCCCTGCGGTGGGTGCGGAAACGGTCGTTCAGCTCGACGAAGTACTCGGGGCCCGCGGTCAGTTCGACGTTCGCCGCGTGGGTCATGTCCTTGAAGCCGACGATCATGCGGGCGTCGGGCAGCCGGAAGTGCCGGACGATCTCGCGGGCGACGCGCTGCGAGCCGAGGTGGAGGTCGTCGGTGTCGCAGAACGCGACGTCGGCGGGGAGGACGCTGGTGGCGAAGGTCTGGACGGTGTCGTACGACAGGCGCCGGTACAACGCCGTGATGGCGGCCCGCACGGTGTCCAGGTGCGGGTAGCCGTGTTCCACCGGGCCGCCGTTCGCCACGTCCCCTACCCCCACAGACGCCGCCGGAGCTGTCCTTCTCAGTATGCGGGGGACGGGGAGGGACAGCCGTACCCCGACACGGTCCCGCGCCCCTAGAGGGGAGTGACGCGTGCCGTTCCCTGATCGGTCTCCTGGAGCTCCAGGACCCAGATCTCGTTCGCGCCCTCCCGCAGGACCGGACCCGGGACGTACAGCGACCCCTGCGGGCCCGTCGACCAGTAGCGCCCCAGGTTGAAGCCGTTGATCCAGACGAAGCCCCGCGTCCAGCCGGGCAGCTCCAGGCGGGCGTCAGCGGCTTCGGGCACCGTCACCGTCCCCCGGTACAGGCCCGGTGCGCCCTCCTCCGGCAGCGGGCCGAAGGGCACCGCCTCCACGCCCCCCTCGAAGGCGTCCAGGTCGAGGCCGCGCGCGCGTACCCCGTGCAGGAACTGCCGCTCGTGCAGGAGACCGCCGGAGACGCCCTTGGGCTCGCCGGAACGGGGGCCGTAGTTGACGCGGCCCAGGGACTCCACCCACAGCTCCACCCGCGCGGGGCCGGCGACCGGCTCCTTGAGCTGGGGCTCCTCCTCGGTGAGGACCCCGGCCCGCTCGCCGTCGACGTACACGACCGCGAGGTCGCGCAGGCCCCGCGCGGTGAGCGGGTACGGCCGGCGCGGACCCGGCACGTCCACCGTGTAGCGGACCAGGCCCCGGGCGATGTCCAGTTCCTCGAAGGTGGGCGGGACCGGGTGGACGCGTTCCGGGCCGCCCAGGGCGTCCAGGACGCCGGCGAGCGGGGCCCAGCCGGTCAGCTCCACGTCCGCCGGCGAGGCCAGCGCGGCCGGTGCGGGCGGCAGATCGGGCAGCGGGCCGTCGTGGTACCCGGCGAGCACCTCGCGGAAGCGCCAGAACTTCTCGGTGGGGCGGCCGTACTCGTCGATCGGCGCGTCGTAGTCGTACGACGTCACGTCCGCCTCCAGCGGGCCCTCGTGCAGCTCGCCGCCGGGGCGGTTGGCGCCCGCCCAGCCGGCGAAGTTGGTGCCGCCGTGCGCCATGTAGACGTTGACGGACGCCCCGCACTCCAGGATCTCCCGCAGCGCGGCCGTCGCGTCCTCGGCGTCCCGTACGACGTGCTCGCCGCCCCAGTGGTCGAACCAGCCGCACCAGAACTCCATGCACATCAGCGGGCCGCGCGGCTGGTGGCGGCGGAGCGTCTCGAAGGCCTCGCGCGCGTGCGAGCCGAAGTTCGCCGTCGCGAGCAGCCCGGGAACCGAGCCGCCGCTGAGCATGTGGTCCTCGGGGCCGTCCGAGGTGACCAGCGGCACCGTGACCCCCTCGGCCCGCAGCAGGTCGGTGAGGTGGGCCAGGTAGGCGGCGTCGGAGCCGTAGCTGCCGTACTCGTTCTCGACCTGCACCATGATCACGGGACCGCCGCGGTCCAGCTGCCGGGACACCACCTCGGGCAGCAGCAGGCGGAACCAGCGGTCCACGTACTCGAGGAAGCGCTCGTCACGCGTGCGTGCCCGTGCGCCCAGCTCACCGGTCACCCAGTGCGGCAGCCCGCCGTTCTCCCACTCCGCGCAGATGTACGGCCCCGGCCGCACGATCGCCCACAGCCCCGCCTCATGGGCCGCGTCCAGGAAGCGGCCGAGCGCCGGGACGTCCCGGTAGTCGCCCGGGTGCGGCTCGTGCAGGTTCCACGGGACGTACGTCTCCACGCAGTTCAGGCCCATGGCCCGCAGCAGCGCCAGTCTGTGGCCCCACTGCTCCTCGTGCACCCGGAAGTAGTGCAGCGCGCCCGACAGCAGCCGTACCGGCCGGCCGTCCAGCAGGAAATCGGTTTCGCCCACCGTGAAGTCGCTCATACGCTCACCTTGGCCTGCTGGCGCGCACCGAGACCATGGACAAAGATCAGCAGCACTTGGACGGAAGAGACGCACGGAAGGGGCGCGCAGTGCCGCACGGAGCGCCGGTCTTCCGCACCTGGATGCGGTTCTTCACGCCCGGCGCCGTCCACCACCGCCTCGGCCTGGTCTGCCTCGGCGTCGGCCTCCAGCACGGCGCGGTGCCCGCTGTCGGCCCGCGCCTGCTGGACGGACACGTCGCCGTGGTGATCAGCTCGGGCCGGGGCTGGTTCCGCACCCCCGACGGGCGCCGCACCACCATCACCGCCCCCGCGCTGGTGTGGCTCACACCCGGCGTCCCGCACCACTACGGACCCGACCCGGACAGCGGCTGGGACGAGGCCTTCGTGACCTTCACCGGGCCCGACACCGCGACCTACACGGAACTCGGCTACATCGAGCCGGAGCGTCCCGTGGTGCCCCTCTCGGACGCCACCGGACCCCGTGACGTCATCGCCCGGATCGCCAGGGCCGCCCGCCAGGGCAACCCCCTCCTGGAGGTCGAGACCGGCGCCGCCGTGCACGAGCTGCTGGTCGCCCTGCGCCGCGCGCGTGCCGACCTCGCCCCGGACGGCGATCCGGTGCTGCACGCGCTGGCCCGGGACGCCTGCACCGGGATGACCGTCGCCGACCACGCGGCCCGGCACGGCATGACCCCGGCCGAGCTGCGCACCGCCGTCCGCCGGGTCGCCGGGTGCAGCCCCAAGGACTATCTGATCGGCGTCCGGCTCGGCCGGGCCCAGGAACTCCTCGCCACCACCGAACTGTCCGTCGCCGCCGTCGCCCGCCGCGTCGGGTACGACGACCCGGCCTACTTCTCCCGCCTGTTCACCCGCCGGGTGGGCACGGCCCCCGTGCGCTTCCGCGCCCAGCAGAGCCGGGCCGTGCCCGAGAGCCGCCAGGTGGACGGCGAACCGGGCCCGCCGGTGGCCGAACCGGCCCCCCGGCCCTCGGGGACCACCCCGCCGCCCCCTTAGGGTGGACGTCCATGACCACCAGCAACACCGGTACCGGTGACGTCGACCCCGCGGTCCGCGAGGAACTCGGCCGGCTGCGCGACAGCATCGACAACATCGACGCCGCCGTCGTCCACATGCTCGCCGAACGCTTCAAGGCCACCCAGCAGGTCGGCCGCCTCAAGGCGGTCCACCGGCTGCCCCCGGCCGACCCGGCCCGGGAGGCCCGGCAGATCGCCCGGCTGCGCTCCCTCGCCGAGAACGCCAAGCTCGACCCCGCCTTCGCGGAGAAGTTCCTGAACTTCATCATCGCCGAGGTGATCAGGCACCACGAGTCCATCGCCGAGGACACCGTGAACGGGCGGGAGCCGGGCGGGCACTGAGCCGAGGCGCCCGCCGCGGGCCTCGGCGCACGCCCTGGAGAGCGTCCGGCACCGCGGGGCGACCCCCGCGCGGTGACGCGGCGCTCGGACCGGCGCTCTGTCCGGCGCTCGGACCGGCGCTCACGGCGCGCAGGGAGCGCCCACCAGCGCGATCTCGCCTCCGCCACCGCCCGCGGGCCGGACATAAGCCGCGTACCTCTCCCGCCCCTGTGCGATGCCGGTGTCATCGGGCAGCATGGCCCGCATGTCCGTACTGACTCGCGACGAAGCGCAGAGCCGCGCCGAGCTCCTCGACGTCCACCGCTACACGATCGACCTCGACCTGACCACCGGGGACGAGACCTTCGACTCCCGTACCGTGATCAGGTTCACGGCCCGGTCCGACGGCGACACGTTCGTCGAGATGAAGCCCGTCGAGCTGCGCGCCGTCACCCTCGACGGACATCACCTCGACCCCGGGACGCTGGACGAGAACCGGCTGCCCCTGAAGGACCTCACCGCGGGCGAGCACGAGCTGCGCGTCGACGCCGTCATGCGCTACTCGCGCACCGGCGAGGGCATGCACCGCTTCACCGACCCCACGGACGACGCGACGTACGTCTACACCCAGCTCTTCATGGACGACGTGCAGCGCGTCTTCGCCGCCTTCGACCAGCCCGACCTGAAGGCCGTCTTCGAGCTGTCCGTGACCGCTCCCGAGGGCTGGACGGTGCTCGCCAACGGGGTCACCGAGGACCTCGGCGAAGGCCGCTGGCGGGCCGCCGCCACCCCGCTGATCTCCACCTACCTGGTCGCCGTCGCCGCCGGCCCCTGGCACTCGGTGCGCACCGAGCACCGCGGACTGCCCTTCGGCATCCACTGCCGCCGCTCGCTGGCCCCGCACCTCGACGCCGACGCCGAGGAGATCCTCGACATCACGCGCGCGTGCTACGACCGCTACCACGAGAAGTTCGAGGAGCCCTACCCCTTCGACTCCTACGACCAGGCCTTCGTCCCCGAGTTCAACGCCGGCGCCATGGAGAACCCGGGCCTGGTCACCTTCCGCGACGAGTTCGTCTACCGCTCCGCCGTCACCGACACCGAGCGGCAGACCCGCGCGATGGTCATCGCCCACGAGATGGCCCACATGTGGTTCGGCGACCTCGTCACCCTCCGCTGGTGGGACGACATCTGGCTGAACGAGTCCTTCGCCGAGTACATGGGCTACCAGACCCTCACCGAGGCCACCCGCTTCACGGACACCTGGGTCGACTTCGGGGTGGCCCGCAAGGCCTGGGGCTACGACGCCGACCAGCGCCCCTCCACCCACCCGGTCGCCCCCGAGGCCGTCGAGGACACCGCCGCCGCCCTGCTCAACTTCGACGGCATCTCCTACGCCAAGGGCGCCTCCGCCCTGCGCCAGCTGGTCGCCTGGACGGGCGAGAAGGACTTCCTGGCCGGCATCAACATCCACTTCCGGCGCCACCGGTTCGGCAACGCCACCCTCGCCGACTTCATCGACTCCCTCGCCGCCGCCACCGAACGCGACGTGCACGCGTGGGCCGACGCCTGGCTGCGCACCACCGGCGTCGACACCCTCACCCCAGTCCTGGCCACCGCCGCCGACGGCACCCGCACCCTCACCGTCGAGCGCACCGGCAGCCGCCCGCACCGCGTCTGCGTGGGCGTCTACGACCAGGACCTCGCCGACGAGGGCCGGTTCACCCTGCGCGAGCGCATCGACCTCGACATCCCGCAGACCGTCCCCCAGGTCCTCGGCAAGCGCCCCGCCCTGCTCGTGCTCAACGACGGCGACCTGACCTACGCCAAGGTCCGCTTCGACGCCGAGTCCGCCGAAGCCGTCAGGGCCGGCCTGTCGGGTGTGCCCGACGCGCTGACCCGCGCGGTGGTCTGGAACGCCCTGCGGGACGCCGTCCGCGACGGCGAGCTGTCGCCGCTCGCCTACCTGGAGACCGCCCGCGCCCACCTCCCGCACGAGACCGACCTCGCCCTCGTCCAGGGTGTGCTGGCCTTCACCGCCGTCCACGTCGTCGACCGGTACCTCGGGCCCGAGGACCGCCCCGCCGCCCTCGCCACCGTCTCCGCCCTGTGCCGCGACTTCATCCGGCGCACCGAGGACGGCGACAACCCCGGGCTGCGCCTCATCGCGGTACGGCACTTCATCGCCGCCGCCGCCCACCCCGACACCATCGCCGCCTGGCTCGCCGAGGGCACCGTGCCGGGCGGACCCGAGCTCGACCCCGAGCTGCGCTGGCGCGTCATGACCCGGCTCGCCGTCCTCGGCGCCGTCGACGAGGACCGGATCGCCGCCGAACTGGCCCGCGACCCCAGCGCCAGCGGCCAGGAGGGCGCCGCCCGCTGCCGGGCCGCGCTGCCCGACCCCGAGGCCAAGCGCACCGCCTGGGAGGCGATGTTCGGCGGCGACGAACTCTCCAACTACCTGTTCACGGCCACCGCCGAGGGCTTCTGGCACCCCGAACAGGCCGACCTGGTCCGCGACTACGTGCCGCGCTACTACCAGGACGCCGTCGCCGTCGCCGCCCGGCGCGGCCCCCGCATCGCCACGGTCACCGGCCGGCAGGCCTTCCCCGCGCACGCCGTCGACGCCGAGAACCTCGCCCTCGGCCGGGCCTGCCTGGCCGACGCCGATCCGGTGGCGGCCCTGCGCCGCCGCCTCGTCGACGAACTGGACGACCTGGAAAGGGCGTTGCGGGTCCGCGAGGGCTAGGGCGACGAACGCACGCCGGCACGGGCGGGCGGACCCCGTACGTCGGCAGGGTCGGGCCGGGCACACGCCGGCATGGGCGGGCGGGCCCGGCGCGCACGACGGCACGGGCGGGCCGGGCACGTACGCCGGTACGGGCGGGCCGGGCAGGCACCACGGTATGGGCGGGCCGGTCACGCAGGACGGCACGGGCGGGCTGCGTATGCCGGTACGGGCGGGCCGGGCACGCACCACGGCAACGGCGGGCCGGACGCGGAGACCGGCACCGGTGGGCCGGTCGCGGAGGCGGCCCCTACCGGGCTGCTCAACCCGAGGCCGGCCGCAGCTCCGCCCGGCGCACCGCGCCCTCCCGCGGCCCGGCGCGCCGGTTGCCCACCTCGGCCGCCCTGGGCGTCGCCGCGCCCAGCGTGAAGCCCAGGCGCTCCAGGAAACGCTCCCCGGGGCGCCAGCCCGGCGGCACCGACGCCGTCACCAGGGACACCCCCTCGGCATGCGCCAGCAGCGACTCCGCCAGCGCCCGCCCCAGGCCCCGGCCCCGCGCCCAGGGCGCCAGCAGGAACAGCCCCACCGCGACCGCGCCGGACACCGGATGGTTCCGCACCGCGTCCACCAGGCCCGAGACGACCCCGTCCCGCTCCAGCACCAGCAGCACCTTGTCGGCGGGATCGGCGCCCTCGGGCAGCCCGTAGAACAGGCTCTGCACGTCGCCCGGCCCCGACGGCAGCCCCGTCGCCGCCACGAACCAGTCCTCGCAGGCCTCGAAGAGGTCCAGCAGCGGCGCCTCGTCCGCGGGTCGCGGCTCCCGCACCAGCACCCGCTCACCGGGCACGTCGATCATCCACGCGTCAACCATTCGACCGACGTTAACCCCGGTCAGCCCCGGTCTCAACGCCCTTGCACCGCTCGCCCCGACGCGCCCGGGGCACACCGCCCCGACAGGTTTTCCCCGCACGGCAGTACCCACTTTCGGGTCTCGATCGTTGGGCTTTGGGGACGCGCAGACCCAATCCCGTACAAGCTGGAACTCCCCCTGCGGACACACCCTTTCGGCCAGCGCCCCGAGGAGAGCCCATGAGCACGCCGCCCCTCGCATCCGGACCCCTGGGTCCCGACGCCCTGCGGCCCCTGCTGGACACCGTGCTCGACGCCCTGCGCGAGGGCGGCCGGGCGCGCGGCGGACCGCTGCCCGCGGGCGGTCCGGTGGCGGTGGCCGAGCGGGTCGCGGACGCGATGGGGGACGTCCTGCCGGACGCCGGCGACCCCGACGCCCTGCGCACCCTGGTCACCGCCCTCGCCGAGGGCGCCGCCGATCCCGCCGACCCCCTGTGCGCGGGCCACCTGCACTGTCCGCCGCTCGCCGTCGCGGTCGCCGCCGACCTCGCCGCGAGCGCCCTCAACCCCTCCCTGGACTCCTGGGACCAGGCCCCGGCCGCCGCCGCCCTCGAAGCCCTGGTCACCCGCACCCTCGCGCACACCATCGGCCTCGCCGACGCCGTGGTCACCACCGGGGGCACCGAGTCCAACCAGCTCGCCCTGCTCCTCGCCAGGGAAGCCGCCGGCGGCTCCGTCCGGCTGGTCTGCGGGGCCAACGCCCACCACTCGCTGCCCCGCGCCGCCTGGCTGCTCGGCCTGCCCGACCCCGTCGTGGTCCCCGCCCCGAACGGCACCCTCGACCTGTCCGCCCTCCACGACGCCCTCACCCACCTGCCCCGGCCGCTGCTGGTCGCCGCCACCGCCGGCACCACCGACGCGGGGCTCATCGACCCGCTCCCCGAGATCGCCGGGCTCTGCGCCGCCCACGGCGCCCGGCTGCACGTCGACGCCGCCTACGGAGGCGGCCTCGCCTTCAGCGACCGGCACCGGGAGAAACTCGCAGGCCTGGAGCGCGCCCACAGCGTCACCCTCGACCTGCACAAACTCGGCTGGCAGCCGGTCGCCGCCGGTCTGCTCGCCGTCGCCCGTCCGGCCGAGCTCGGCGTCCTCCACCACCACGCCGACTACCTCAACGCCGACGACGACACCGAGGCCGGCTACCCCGACCTGCTCGGCCGCTCCCTGCGCACCACCCGGCGCCCCGACGTCCTCAAGATCGCGGTCACCCTCAGGACCCTGGGCCGTAACGGACTGGGCGAGCTGGTCGACCAGGTGTGCGCACGCGCACGGGACTTCGCGGCCCTGGTCCGCGAGCACCCCGGCTTCGAGCTCTACGACCGGCCGGACATCAGCACCGTGCTGTTCCGCCCCACCGGAGCCACCGACGACGACGTCGCCGGTGTACGGCGCAGGCTGCTGCAGGACGGCCGGGCGGTACTCGGCCGGGCCCGGCTCGACGGCCGCCTCTGGCTCAAGGCCACCCTCCTCAACCCCCACACCCGGCCGGACGAACTGGCCCTCCTCCTGAAACTCGTGGAAGGAACGACGCCCCAATGAGCTCGACGCCCAACCCCCCACACCACGAGCCCGAAGCACCCCGGGACCTGGTCGGCATCGGCATCGGCCCGTTCAACCTCTCCCTCGCCGCACTCGCCCACCCGCTCGCCGAACTCGACGCCGTCTTCTACGAACAACGCCAGGGTTTCGACTGGCACCCCGGGCTGCTGATCGAGGGCGCCACCATCCAGGTCCCGTTCCTCGCCGACCTGGTCACCCTCGCCGACCCCGCGAGCCCCTGGTCGTTCCTCACCTACCTCAAGGCCCGCGACCGGCTCTTCCCGTTCTACTTCGCCGAACGCTTCCACATCCGGCGCGCCGAGTACGACGCCTACTGCCGGTGGGTTGCCGAGAGCCTGCCCGGCCTGCGCTTCTCCCACCAGGTCGACGCCGTCCGCTGGAACTCCGAGCGCGACCTGTTCGAGGTCGACTTCACCCGGCTCGACGCGGCGGGCGAGGCCGAGTCGCTGGGCCGCACCTACACGAAGAACGTCGTGCTCGGGGTCGGCACCGTCCCCTACGTGCCCGACCCGCTCAAGCCCCTGGTGGAGTCCCCGGGCATCCCGGTCATCCACGCCGCCGACTACCTCGACCACCGTGAGGCCTTCCTCACCGCCGAGCACGTCACCGTCGTGGGCTCCGGCCAGTCCGGCGCCGAGGTCTTCCTCGACCTGCTGCGCAACCGGCCCGCCGGCCGCGAGAAGCTGCACTGGATCGGACGCGGCGAGGCGTTCGCGCCCATGGAGTACTCCAAGCTCGGCCTGGAGCACTTCACCCCCGACTACACCCGCTACTTCCACGCCCTCGCGGAGCCCGTCCGGGACCGGCTCGTCACCGCCCAGTGGCAGCTGCACCGGGGAATCGACGCCGACACCCTCGCCGCCATCCACGACGAGCTCTACCGCCGTACCCTGCACGGCGGCTGGCCGGAAGCCGTGCTGACCCCCGGGGTCCAGGTGCGCACCGCCGGACGCGTCGCCACCACCAAGGTCGAGCTGCACCTCGAACACGTCCAGCAGGGCAGCCGCTCCCGGCTCACCACCGACGCCGTGGTCCTGGCCACCGGCTACCGCGAGCGCCCCCTCGGCCGCCTGCTCGCCGGGCTCGACCCCTACCTGCGCCGGGACAACAGCGAACGCCCGCGGGTGGACGAGCGGTTCCGGCTCGTCCTCGACCCGTCGGTGACCGGCGCGGTGTACGTGCAGAACGCCGAACGCCACACCCACGGCGTCGGCGCCCCGGACCTCGGCCTGGCCGCCTGGCGCTCGGCCACCATCCTCAACTCCCTGACCGGGAAGAACCCCTACCCGCTGCCCGCGCGCACCGCCTTCACCAGCTTCGGCCTGGAGCGGCCGGAGGAGCGGGTCCCCGCCCAGCAGCAGCCGAGGCAGCTCACGCCGCTCGTCGACTGAGCGCGGGGCGCCGGTCCCTCCCGGAAGCGGGGACCGGTCCGGCGCCCCGTCCAGCTCCGTCGGCGAAGCCCTTCGGGCCCGGTGACCTGATCACGCCGCATTCAACAAGTGCGAGATGCTCATAGGAGCGGGATGCCGCACATTCAACACTTGTCAACAGGCCTTCACTCAAAGGTTGTTGGGGCGTCATGTACGGCCGATTCTCTACCCGCCGGTAAGGCCTAGGCTCGAACCATGCGCCGAGCAAAGATCGTTTGTACTCTGGGGCCCGCCACCGACTCGTACGACCAGATCAAGGCACTGGTCGACGCCGGAATGGACGTCGCCCGATTCAACCTCAGCCACGGCGGCCACGCCGAGCACGAGGAGCGCTACCACCGCGTCCGCAAGGCCTCCGACGAGTCCGGTCGCAGCGTCGGGATCCTCGCCGACCTTCAAGGCCCGAAGATCCGGCTCGGCCGCTTCACCGAAGGCCCCGTCCTCCTCGAACGCGGCGACACCTTCGTCATCACGGTGGAGGAGGGCGCCGAGGGCGACCGGCATCAGTGCGGCACGACGTACCGCGGCCTGGCGGGTGACGTCACCCCCGGTGAGCGCGTCCTCGTGGACGACGGCAAGGTCTGCCTGGAGGTCACCCACGTCGACGGCCCGCGCGTGCACACCACGGTCGTCGAGGGCGGCATGGTCTCCGACCACAAGGGCCTCAACCTCCCGGGCGTCGCCGTCTCGGTCCCGGCCCTGTCCGAGAAGGACGAGGCCGACCTGCGGTGGGCGCTGCGCACCGGCTTCGACGTGATCGCCCTGTCGTTCGTGCGCAGCGGCCGGGACGTCGAGGACGTCCACCGCATCATGGACGAGGAGGGCCGCCGCCTCCCGGTGATCGCCAAGGTGGAGAAGCCGCAGGCCGTCGACAACATCGACTCCATCGTGGCCGCCTTCGACGGCATCATGGTCGCCCGCGGCGACCTCGGCGTGGAGATGCCGCTGGAGCAGGTGCCGATCGTCCAGAAGCGCGCGATCAAGCTGGCCAGGCGCAACGCCAAGCCGGTCATCGTTGCCACCCAGATGCTCGACTCGATGATCGAGAACTCGCGCCCCACCCGCGCCGAGGCCTCCGACGTCGCCAACGCGGTCATCGACGGCACGGACGCGGTGATGCTCTCCGGCGAGACCAGCGTCGGCAAGTACCCGATCGAGACCGTGCGCACGATGGCGAAGATCGTCGAGGCGGCCGAGGAGGACATCCTCGCCAAGGGGCTGCCGCCGCTGACCGAGAGCAACAAGCCCCGCACCCAGGGCGGCGCGGTCGCCCGCGCCGCCGCCGAGACGGGCGACTTCCTGAACGCGAAGTTCCTGGTCGCGTTCACCGAGTCGGGGGACACGGTCCGCCGGCTGTCCCGCTACCGCTCGCCGATCCCGCTGCTCGCCTTCACCCCGGAACCGGCCACCCGCTCCCAGCTCAACCTGACCTGGGGCGTGGAGACCTTCCTCGGCCCGCACGTGGACTCGACGGACAAGATGGTCGACCAGGTCGACGAGCTGCTGCTGAAGTACGGGCGCTGCCAGAAGGGCGACGTCGTGGTCATCACGGCGGGCTCCCCGCCCGGCGTCTCCGGCTCCACCAACATGGTCCGCGTCCACCACATCGGCGAGGACGACAGCCCGAAGTAGTGGGGGGGGGGGCCGCCGGGCGGCGGGGGGGCCGGGGGCCCCCCCAGAAAAGACACCGAGGGGATCGGGGGAGCGGGGGGGGTGGGGGGAGTGTG
>NZ_JBFAXI010000026.1:0-99158 GCF_040680735.1 Streptomyces sp. NPDC051987
ACCCCGCCCCCGTGCGGGGGGGGTTCCGGCGGGTGGGCCCGCACGGCTCCGTCGAGCAACCGCCGGACGGTGTCGTTGAATTCCGCCGTGTCGGTCAGGCCGAAGGCGACACGCTGGAGCAACAAGCCGTGCAGCAGACCGATCAGTACCCGTGCACCGCTCTCCGGCTCCACGGTTCGAGCGGCGCCCGCGGCTTGTCCACGGCGCAGGGCGTCGGCGATGGAGCGGCGGACCCTTTCGAAGCCCTCCATGGCGCGGGCGCGCAGACCGTCGTTGCGCAGCAGTTCCGACCAGGTCTGCACGACGCACTGCAGCAGTTCCTCGACCGGCACCACCTGACCTGCGGCGTCCGTGACGGTCTCGGCGCTCAGTGTCTGCAGGGAGCCGGCGACCAGGTCTCCCAGGGAAGGGGCGCGAGCGGCCACGGCCACCCGTTCCATCGGCTCGAAGATCAGCTGGAAGGCGTCAGCGGCGATGGCCAGGATGATCTCCTCCTTGCTCGCGAAGTAGCGGTAGGGGGCGCCCGCGGAGACACCGGCCGCGGCGGCGATGTCCGGCATCGAGGTCTGGTGGAAGCCGCCCCGCGCGAAGCACCGGCGCGCCGCCGCCACGATCTCCGCACGCTTGGCTTCCCGGCGCTCGGGCGTGATGCGCGGCATGGCCGGCCTCCCTCAAAGTGAATGATTGTTCATCTTGACTTTGTACCGTATCGGGCCCATCGTAAAAATGAAAGGTCATTCACGGAAGCGAGGATCCTGATGGGCGCGGAGCTGACCATCGGCACCTACCGGTACGAGCACACCGAAGCGCTCTTCGACGGCCGCGTGAAGATCGACGGGGTGGACGCCACCCTTGAGACGGAGCCGCTGGTGTCGGATCTCTTCCGGCACATGCTCGAAGGCCGTTACGACATGGCGGAACTCGGCTTGACCTACTTTCTGCGCACCCTCGACCTGGAGGACGCGCCGTTCATGGCGTTGCCGATCTTCCCGAACCGCAACTTCCGGCATTCCGCCGTCTTCGTGAACACCGAGGCGGGGATCGAGAAGCCGCAGGACCTCGCCGGCAAGACGGTCGGCGAGTTCGCGCTCTTCGGACACGACGCCGGGGTCTGGCCCAAGGGCATCCTGTCGGACGAGTACGGCGTGACCGTCGACCAGTGCACCTGGGTCATCGGCGGCACCAATCACCCCGTGCCCGCATTCGACTGGCTCCCGCAGCCGGTCCCGGACGGCGTGCACGTGCGGCACGCCGACGACGACCAGACCCTGGGCGCCATGCTCGAGACCGGGGAGATCGACGCGCTCATCTCGGTCGACGTGCCCCAGGCCGTGCTGCGGGGGTCGACGAAGATCGTCCGGCTCTTCCCCGACTACGAGAACGTCGAGCGCGACTACTACCGGCGCACCGGCATCTTCCCCCCGATGCACATCGTCGCGGTCCGCAAGGACGTGATGCACCGGTCCGAGGAACTGCGCTCGGTCTACCGCGCCTTCGTCACGGCCAAGGACCTGGCACGACGGACATACCTCGACGACGCCCCGAAGCAGCACATGAGCCTGGTCACCCCGTGGTTCAGCAGCCTGTTCGAACAGAACCGCAGCCTGCTCGGCGAGGACTGGTGGCCCTACGGCCTGCGCGCGAACCACAAGGCGGTCGACACCTTCCTGCGCTACCACCACGAGCAGGGCCTCTCCGAGCATCTGCTGACCAGCCGCGACATCTTCGTCCCCGAGTTCCTCGACACCTAGCCAGGCGCAGGGGACGTTCGGTCGTGAGCGGCGTGTCGTGGGGCGCGGACAGCGTGGTGCTCATGAGCGAGCACGGACCTCAGGCTGATTCGAGAGTTTCTGCGGACCGGGCGGGCACGCATCACACCCAGTCTCGACGTGCCCGGCGACGACGGCATGTCCCTCACCGTCCACAGCGCCGAACCCGGCCTCTCCGACCGCCAACACCCTGCAACTCCTGGCCAGTTGGACAGCCACTCGGAACAGCGCCCGCGGCACGGTCCAGCCCACTCGGGCCCGGTGGACGCCGACGCTTGACGGGGCACCAGTACGCCATCGCGCATCGCCCATTGCCCATCGACGGAAGAGAGCAATCATGCGGTATCGCAAACTCGGCAGCTCCGACCTGGAGGTCTCCGAGATCTCCCTCGGCTCCTGGCTCACCTACGCCGGCGGCGTCGACGCGGACGCGACCCGCGCCTGCACCGAGGCGGCGTTCGAGGCGGGCATCAACTTCTTCGACACCGCCAACGTCTACGGGCAGGGAGCCGCGGAGACGGCCTGGGGCGAGATCCTTTCCGCCCACCCCCGCGACTCCTACATCCTGGCCACCAAGGTCTACTTCCCGATGTCGGACGACCCCGCCGACCAGGGCCTGTCTCCCGCGCAGATCGCCAAGCAGGTCGACGCCTCCCTCGCCCGCCTCAAGACCGACTACGTCGATCTCTACCAGGCGCACCGCTTCGATCCCACCGTCGCGATCGAGGACACCGTCGAGGCGTTCCAGAAGGTCGTCCAGCAGGGCAAGGCCCGTCACATCGGCTTCAGCGAGTGGACCCCCGAGCAGATCCAGGCCGCGATCGATGTCGCCGGACCCGGCATGTTCGTCTCCTCCCAGCCGCAGTACTCCATGCTCTGGCAGGCCCCGGAGACAGAGGTCTTCGGCCTGTGCGCCGCGCACGGCATCTCCCAGATCGTGTGGTCGCCGCTGGCGCAAGGCGTCCTGACCGGGAAGTACAGGCCTGGGCAACCGGTGCCCGAGGGCAGCCGGTTCGCCTCCGCGGACATGGCGGTCTCGAAGGATCTCGTCTACAACGACGCCACCCTCGAAGCCGTCCAGCGCCTCGTGCCGATCGCCGAGGAGGCCGGGATGAGCCTGCCCACCCTGGCTCTCGCCTGGATCCTGCGCCGCGCTGTGGTCGCCTCCGCAATCACCGGCGCCTCCCGCCCCGAGCAGGTCCACGCCAACGCCGCCGCCTCCGGCGTGCAGCTCTCCGACGACCTGCTGACCGCGATCGACCAGGCCCTCGGCGACGCCCCCGTCACCGGACCCACCCTCGCCCCCGCCGCCCAGCCCGGCGTCAGGCACCGCTGACGGCGCCCGCGTCCCGCACCACCGGAAAACGCAGCAGAAAGCCCTCGACGCACGGTCAGAACCGGGCGTGGTTCTCGCGCCGAGGGTGGCGCGTCCTGGGTGCCGCCGCCCCCATCCCCTGTCCGGCCTGGTCAGTTGCGGAAGCAGAGTCGTTCCAGGCGCCGTACGTAGGCGGCTGCCAGGGTGTGCGTGGCGTAGCCGGCGTAGGCCGACCACTCGCTCGCCGGCGCCGCCGGTATACACATCCGCGGTACCGAGCGTCGTAGGTCCTGCCGTAACCGGCATGATCGATCAGGGCAAACCCTTCGCTCGACGAGAGGCCTGTCCCGGGGCCGGTCTGATGCGCGATGCCGCTGTCCAGCGAGTGCCTGTCGCTTCGCAGTGGCCGCAACGCGGTGGGTTTGATTTCCGGACTCAACTCGGTGTGGTGGAAAGCTCGGCATCCCCCGCGGCGTCCTCCCGGCCCGGCAGCCACCGTTCGCCCTGGCCCGTCCCAGGCGGGCGCGCGGTGGCTGCCGCACCTGTGGTTACGAGGTCCAGCCGCCGTACGGCACGGTCATGAGTTCCATGGCGTGTCCCACCGGGTCCATGAAGTACACGCCGCGGCCACCGTCGTTGTGGTTGATCGTGCCGGGCTGCTTGCGGTGGGGGTCGGCGTAGTGCTCGATGCCGCGCTGTCTGATCTGCGCGTACGCCGCGTCGAACTCCTCCTCGGAGATCAAGAAGGCGTAGTGCTGGGGGGTGATGCTGTCCGCGGGGACAGTGGCGAAGTCCAAAGTGACGCCGTTGCTCAGGGCGACCGCGATGAACGGACCCCACTCGGCGGAAATTTCAAGGTTGAGCAGGTCCGCGAGGAATTCTGCGGACTCCCGGTTGTCCCGGGCGTGGACGATCGTGTGGTTCAACTCGACTGACAAGGAATGCCTCCGAAGGCATCTCCCGACACCTCCATGTCTCACCTGGCCGGTGACCAACACGCGATGTCGCTCCACATCCTAATCCCGTCGCCTACGGGGCGAGTCGGCGGCAGGTGAAAAGAGCTGCGGCTACACCGGCGGAACAGGGAAGGCGGCTCGTCTTGGGGCAGACCGCTGTCGTGCCCCGTCCCCGCACCCCGGTGGACACTGCCGACCGATCGGGTACGGGGACACATGCGGGCTTGGCTGATCTCACCGACTCCGGGAAGAACGAGACCGCGTGGCTGACACCCGGCCCGGCGGCCGTCGGGTTCGCGGTGCCGTCCTGGCCGGATGACGGCCGGTGCGGTCAGGCTCCGCTGGTGTCGCTCGCCGCCTCGCCGAGCATGGCGAGGGTCAGCACGTTGCCGGAGATGCCCCAGCCGCCGTCGGCGACCTCTTCGACCAGCACCATGGTGTTGGCGCGGGCGCGCTCGCCGTAGATCTCGACGTACAGCTCGGTGGTGCGGGTGACGATCTCTTCCTTCTGCTTCGGGGTGAGGGTCTTCTCGGGGACCTTGAAGTTCGCGAAAGGCATGGTTGGTCGTTCCTTCTCTCGATGGGGTGTGACGGGGAGCTTCCTGCGGTGAGCAGGCTTTCCAGCCCGATGCGGCGAAAGAGGTCCGCGCGGCGGCGGTCGGCCACCGCGGAGACGACTTCGCCGCCGGCTCGGGTGCTGCCGGGCGTTTGCCTGCATCGACCACGCGGGTGGGGCGGGGCCGGGGCGGCTCAGATGATTCCGCCGTTGGCGCGGACGATCTGCCCGTTGATCCAGTGGCCCGCGGGGGAGACCAGGAACGCGACGACCTCGGCGATGTCGGCCGGGGTGCCGAGACGTTCCAGCGGGGGCTGGGCGGCCAGGCGGGCGATGGTCTCCTCGTCCTTGCCGTCCAGGAACATGTCAGTGGCCGTGGGGCCGGGCGCGACGGTGTTGGCCGTGACGTCCCGTCCCCGCAGCTCCCGGGCCAGGATCGGCGTCAGCGCCTCGACCGCGCCCTTGCCCGCGGAGTACGCGCCGTAGGTCGGGAACGCCAGCCCCACCACGGAGGTGGAGAACATCACGATCGCGCCGCCGGACCGCACCCGGCGGACGGCCTGCTGAACGACGACGAAGGTGCCGCGCACGTTGGTGCGATGCAGGTCGTCCAGGTCGGCGAGGTCCAGCTCGGCGATCGGCGCCATGTGAGCCCGCCCGGCCGCGTGCACGACGACGTCGACACCGCCGAACTCCGCTTCGGCCAGGTCGAACAGGGCCGCTACGGCGTGTTCGTCGGCCACGTCGGCGCGCGCCGCGATCGCCTTGGCGCCACAGTCGACGGCCTCCTTCACGGCGGCTTCGGCCTGCTCCTGGTTGCCGGCACAGCCGACCACGACCGCGTACCCGTCTGCGGCCAGTCTGCCGACGGTGTGGCGGCCGATGCCGCGCGAGCCGCCGGTGACGATCGCGACGCGGGGTGGGGCGGCGGTCCGCCCGAGGGACGTACGGGTGGGCATGGCTGACTCCTGTGCTGGAAGCGAGGGGTGGTGGGAGGCCCGGGGGCCGAGTGGAGGCCGGGCGGGCGGGGGCGCCGAGGCGCTTGCCGTCGTCCTGCTGCGTGCTTAACGATCGCCCCCCTCCGCACGCCCAGCCAGGGTTGTGTCCACCCAGGGGTTGTCACCCCCTGGCTACGGCCGTGCGCGCCGACGACCATGGAGGGGTGAACCTTCCCGAACTCGGTGCCTTCCTCAGGACCCGCCGTGACCGCATCCGTCCCGCCGACGTCGGTCTTCCCCATGGCCCGCGCCGGCGCGTCCCCGGGCTGCGCCGCGAGGAAGTCGCCCAGCTCGCAGGGCTGTCGGCCGACTACTACACCGAGTTGGAACGCGGCGGCGGCAGGCACGGCGTGCAGCCCTCGGCCCAGACCCTGGCCGCCCTCGCCAGAGCCCTGCGCCTGACCGACGACGAGCGCGACCACCTGTTCCACCTGGCCGAACGGCCGATCCCCCGGTCGGCGCACGGACCGTCGGCGCATGTGCAGCCCGCGCTTCTGGGCCTGCTGGACCGCCTGTCCAACACACCGGCGCGGGTCATCACCGACCTGCACGAGACCCTGGTGGAGAACGACCTGGCCCGGAACCTGCTCGGCGGGTCCCCTGCCCACCGCGGCCCGACGGCGAGCTTCGTCTACCGCTGGTTCACCGACCCGCGCACACGCGAGATCCACCCGGTCGAGGATCACCCGCACCACTCCCGGGTGTTCGTGACCGATCTTCGGGCAGCGGCTGCCCGGCGCGGCCGGGACGCGGAGGTCACGAAGATGATCGCTGTCCTTCGCCGCCGCAGCCAGGAGTTCGCCACGCTCTGGGACACCCACGACGTCGCGGTGCGCCGCATGGACCGCAAGAAGATCATCCATCCCTTGCTCGGCGTGATCGAACTCGACTGCTACAACCTCCTCAGCGAGGACGGACAGCAACGCCTGCTGTGGTTCACCGCCCCGCCGGGAAGCCGCGCAGCCGAACAGCTGGAACTGCTGTCCGTCATAGGAACCCAGGAACTGAGCGTGACGGACGGCACGGTGCCGGAGGCGCTGCCCGCGTCGGAATCCGGATCACAGCACTGACCCTCATCTGTGGTCACGGAGGAAGGCAGGGATCTCGTCGCGGGTCGGGTAGTTCGGCAGGGGGGCCTGCTTGCCCTGAAGGAACGCGTTGATGACGGCGGCGGCCCGACCGTTGTTGCCGTCGAGGCCGTTCCACATGTGGTGTCCGACTCGGGGCATGTACTGCGTGCGCTGGACGGCGGGGTCATCGGCAAGGACGGTGGTCTCCCATTGACGGACCTGGGAGGAGCACTCGGCGATCATCAGCATCGCGGGGACGCGGGAGCGCCTCAGTTGCGGGGCGATGGAGGGCGAGTCCTTGACCGTCCGCTGGATGCGGAGGCTGGCGGCGGGGCTGAAGGAGAAGTTCTGTGCGGTGTCCTCGGCGGGGATGCGGTGCGCGTCGCGCGCGCAGTAGGCGGACGCGGTGTCGCTGCCGAGGTCTGCGGGGGTGACGGCGTTGACGCCTTCGGCCTGTCCGATCAGCCCGGTGTCGGGGGTGAGCAGTCCGAGCCGCATGAGGCCGAATGCCACGGCGTACCGGGGGATGTCTGTCGATCGCGGCCCGGTCATGGCCGGCGCGAGGCCCCGTGCGGATGCTCGGCCCTTGTGCCCGGTGATGTGCGCGGTGGGGCCGTCCATGGGGCCGGGCTCAGCAATGATCGCCCGGTGCACGCGTGCGGCGACGCCGGGGTCGGCCAGAGCATGCGTGAGCACCACTCCGCCTCCGGAGAATCCGAGGATGTCGACCTCGCCCTTGTTCAGGCGGTCGACGAATGCGGCGAGGTCACGGACCGACCTGGAGATCGTGTACTGGTCCATGGAGAGCAGGTCACTGCGTCCGCCACCGGCCTGCTCGTAGGCGTAGACGTCGTAGCCCTGGCGGGCCAGGCGTTGCAGGAACCGGTGGTCGAGCACCGAGATGCCACGGACCGGTCCACCGTTGAGGTACACGAGCGGGACGGGGTGCCGGGGGCCGGGGTTCGCGGGCGGGTAGTGGTACACCGCGACCCGGCTGCCGGTGGACAGGCTCCAGCGCTGCGTGGCCACGAAGGACAGGGCCGGCGGGTACTGCCGGGCCCTCGACACGGTCGGGATGCAGACCGTCGCTGTCAACGCTGCCGCGACGACCACCGGCAGGAACGGCACGAGCCGCGCCGGCCAGGTGCGGTGCCGGCCCCGCCACAGCGCGAGGACAGTCCCGGCCCCGAGAGTCGTCGACCACGCGGCGAGCCCCGATCCGGCCCCGTCCGTGAGGGCGATCAGTGCGAGAAAGACGACGACCAGCGTCGCGATGCCGGCCAGGGCCAGCAGTAAGCGTCCGGTGAGCCGGACGAGGCGTATGGCGGACGTGGGCACAACAGACCTCCGACAGTTTCAGAACGGCGTTTCAAAACGACGTTATCAAAGAAGGTAGGCTGCTGATCGTGGGTAGGCCAAGAACAAACGACGAGGCCGTCAAAGAGCGGCTCGTGGAGTGCGCGACCGAGATGCTCGCCACCCGTCCGCGGGAGTCGCTCACGGTCCGCGCAGTGGCCGCTGCTGCCGAGGCGTCGACGACGGCGGTGTACTCCTTGTTCGGCGGTAAGGACGGGCTGATCGGCGCGGTGCGCGACAGAGCCGTCGCCGGCCTGTTCCAGGACCTGTCGGCGGTGCAGACCTCCGCAGACCCTCTCGCCGACCTCTACGCGCTGGCCGTCGCCTACCGTCGCTGGGGGCGAGGACACAGCCACCTGTACACGGTGCTGTTCGGTGGAGTGCAGTCCTTCGACCCGTCGGGGGAGGCCGGTTCCCGTGACCCGATCCGCCCGCTCCTCGCGGCGATCGATCGCGCCGTGACGGCGGCCGTCCTCGCCGGCGACGCGACGGCGATCGCCCTGTCCATCTGGGCCGCCCTGCACGGGCTGGTGACTCTTGAACTGGCCGGGGCCCTCAGCGCCACCGCAGCCGAGGCCGCATTCCGCTCGTCGATTCACGCCACCCTGCGCGGATGGACGACCCCGGAGGTGTTCCGCGGTCTTCGCCAAGCCGAACCGGCTCGGTGACAGGACCAGCGCCGGCGTCCGGGCTCTCCCGATCCTGGCTGCAGCAGTGGTGCGGGGCCGGTGAAGACCGGCATGCCGAGGTCAACCAGCTGCGGCCGGCCATCGGCCGGAGTGGCAGGCGAATCGATCGGACAGGGTGGCCCGGCGAGTCGCTCGGTAGTCCGGTCAGCCCCTCGGTGACGATCTCCCGCTCACCTGACATCGTCGCGCCGCCGGCCGGTCGCGACCGATGGCGTCGACCGGCTTGCCCAGCGTCCTGGCGGCGGCCCGGCCGTCCGCCCCGCCGACAGGGGGACGTGCCAGTCCAGTGTGGTGCCGCCGCCGTCGGGACGTACGATCTCCAGCCGCCCGCCCTGCTGTTCCGCCCGCTCGGCCAGGTTCCGCAGTCCGCTGTGGCGGCCGCCGGAGGGAATTCCCACACGGTCGTCCGAGACCGTCAGACGTATCTCGCGGCCGTCGGTGCTCAGCGCGACGTCGGCGCGGGAGGCGTGAGCGTGGCGGGCGATGTTCACCAGGGCCTCGTCGAGCACGGCCACGGCCCCGCGCGCCTCGCCGTACCGGTCGTGATCGGGACCATAAGTCCCTCCTGGAAGACGATCGGCCCCCTCCGGAGCGAACGGCCTCGGCCGCACGCTGTAGGTGTCGCGGCTGCGTCCCGCAGCGCACGCGAGCCGGAAGGCGAGGCGAGGTTCATGGACGAGACACTGTCTCTCGGCCGGATCGCCGGCGTCCGGGTCGGTCTGCACTGGAGCGTCCTGGTCATCGTCGTGCTGGTCACCGTCGCGCTGGCGCACGGCCGTTTCCCGGCCGCCCACCCAGGTCACTCCGCCGCCGCGTACTGGGCGCTCGCGGCGCTGACCGCCGTCGTGTTCCTCGGGTCGTTGCTCGCACACGAGCTGGCGCACGCCGTGGTCGCCCGGCGCAACGGTGTCGAGGTGGACGGCATCACGCTGTGGATGCTGGGCGGTGCGGCCCGGCTGCGCGGCGAGGCCCCGTCACCGGGCGCCGAGCTGCGCATCGCAGGTGTGGGGCCGCTCACCAGTCTGCTCGCCGGGGGCGTGCTGGCGGCAGCCGCGCTGGGACTGGACGCGTTGCATGTGTCCGGTCTGGTGGTCGAGGCGGTCGCCTGGCTGGGCGCGATCAACATCCTGCTGGCCGTGTTCAACGCGCTTCCCGCCGCCCCGCTGGACGGCGGCAGGCTGCTGCGGGCGTACCTGTGGCATCGCACCGGTGACCGGCTGCGTGCGACCCGGGGCGCGTCGGCGGCGGGCCGGGCGCTGGGCTGGTTCATGGTGCTGACCGGGTTCGCGGACGTGCTCTTCGTCGGCAACCTGTCCGGCCTGTGGCCCGCGCTGATCGGCTGGTTCCTCATCGCCGCCGCCACGGCGGAGTCCCGGCAGGCGCAGATCCGGGGAGTCCTGGAGGGCGTTCCGGTCCGTCGCGTCATGACACCGGACCCGGTCACCGTCCCTGCTGCGGCGAGTCTGTCCGACTTCCTGGCCGACGGTCCCTTCGGCCCCTACCGTCATTCGGCGTTCCCGGTGCTGGCGGCGGACGGCGCGGTCGTCGGCCTGCTCACCGTACGTCGGGTGGAGGCGGTGTCGGCGCGGGACCGGCCGCGCACGGCGGTCCGCGACGTGATGTGCCCCCTCGGCGAGGTCGTCACAGCCGCTCCGGACGAACCCGTCCTCGACCTGCTGCCCCGGCTGCGGGAAAGTCCCGTGCGCCGCGGCCTCGTCCTCGAGCAGGGCCGTCTCGTCGGCATCCTCACCCTCGCGGACGTCACCCGCGCCCTGGCGTGGCCGACCGGGCCGGACGGTTCCCGGAACCAGCACCCGGAACTGCCGAAGAAGCAACGATGACCAGCACGCTCCGTCCTGCCGGCACGCCTTCCGCCTGGCTCGCGTCCGCGCGGAGACGACCCCCTTGAGGCCTGGTGCAGTCCAGGGGCGAGGTACGACCAGGCGAACCGGGGAAGTGGCCGGGCGGGGTGCAATGTGATCCCGGTCCGAGCGGAGCCACTCATGCGCGGTGGGGCACGCCGTGTCCAAGGGGCTTGGGTTCTTGCAGGAGCGGTTTCGCTGGCTCCAAGAGCTCTCGCGGACAGGCGGCGTGGAAAGCCTCAGCGTCAAGGTGGGGGCACAGGCCCCGGTGACCATGCGGTTGCGACGGTCTGTGACCGCCGGAGCGAGACCTGCCCGCGTCTTTCGTTTCAGGTCGTCTGCCTGGCCAGCCTGTGCAGGGCCCGCACGGCAGGGGATCCGGGGTCGGCCGTGATCAGGACGACTTCCTGGTCATCCTCCGGCACGAGCAGGACGTCGCAGTACAACCGCAGCGTGCCGACTTCCGGGTGGTCCAGGGTCTTGGTGCGGTGCCCAGGAGCGTGGACCGGACGTGTCTGCCAGATGTGCCGGAACTCCTCGCTGCCGGCGTGCAATTCGGCCAGCAGGGCGGTCACCTGGGGGTCGTGCGGGTAGCGGTCGGCGGCCCGGCGAAGCCGCGCCACCACGATGTGCCCGAACTCCTCGACGCTGGAGCTCTCGTACATCCGTCCCTGGCCCAGGAAGCGGCGCCGGGCCAGGTTCGTCGTCCCGCTCGCGAGGTCGCCGCCCAGCAACGCCTGGGCCAGCGGGCTCCAGGCCACGACGCCGTACGCCGCGTCCGTGACGATGGCAGCGGTCTCCGGCAGCCGCTCCAGCATCCGGGCCACGTGCGGACGTACCCGGCGCACGGCGTTGCTGCCGGGCGGCGGGTTCGATCCCGCCAGGCGGAAGAGGTGGCTGCGCTCGGCCGCCGTGAGCCGCAGGGCCTGGGCCAGCGCGTCCAGGATCCGGGGCGATGGCCGCGGTCCGCGGGCTTGCTCCAGTCGCGTGTAGTAGTCGACCGACATGTGGGCGAGGTCCGCGACCTCTTCGCGGCGCAGGCCCGGTGTACGGCGGGGGGTGCCCGTGGTCGTCAGGCCGATCTCGTGCGGGCGCAGGCCCGCTCGGCGGTCCCGTAGAAAGCGGGCCAGTTCCTGCCGCGCCATGCCACCTCCGGCTGCTTGCCTGGTACAGGTTGTCCCTGGCAGGGCGCCCACGGCCAGGGGACCGTTGTTCCCATGAACGATCGCACAGCTTTGGTCACCGGTGCCAACAAGGGCATCGGCAAGCACATCGCCCGGCTGCTCGCGGCCGAGGGACTCACCGTGTACGTGGGCTCCCGCGACGCCGGGCGCGGACAGCGGGCCGTCGGGGAGATCGGTGCCGGCGCCCGGCTGCTGGTCCTCGACGTGACGGATCCCGACGGCATCGCGCAAGCCACGGCTCAGGTGGAACGCCTGGACGTGCTGGTCAACAACGCCGGCATCTCACCGTCACTCGCCCCGCCGGCCGACACCCTCGTCGAGGAATGCCGGCGCACCTACGAGACCAACGTGTTCGGGGTGATGGCGGTGACCAATGCGTTCCTGCCCGCCCTGCGCCGGTCCCCGCACCCCCGCATCGTCAACATCTCCAGCGGCACCGCGTCGCTGACCTGGAGCACAAACCCCAACCCCCAGTTCACCCCGGGAAGCGGCAACGGTGCCGCCTACCGGTCGTCCAAGGCCGCCCTCAACGCCCTCACCGTCTTCTACGCCCAGTCGCTCGCCGAGGACGGCTTCAAGGTCAACGCGCTCGCCCCCGGCCTGCGGGCCACCGATCTCAACTCCCGGGCCGCCGCCGGCGGCGACCCGGCCGAGGCCGCCCGAGGTGCCCTCCGTCTGGCCCTGCTGCCGGACGACGGCCCCACCGGTGGCTTCTTCTCCTGGGACGGAACGCCCGTGCCCTGGTGATCGCTGATGCGGGGGCGGTGGCAGCGCTCACAGAGCGTCGCAGCTCCGTGAGCGTCAGGGCCTGTGCCCGTCTTGCTGCCGGAGGACCCACACCCCGCCTGTCCGCGCGACCTCCTAACTGCCGGGGTGCCGACCGCGAAGGAATTCCGCGAGCAGCCTGGTGAGTTCCTCCTGGTCGTCGGGCTTCATGTGGGTGAGCAGTCCGGCGGCCACGTCGCGGGCGGTCTCGCGGGCCTGCGAGAGGAGCACGGTTCCGTGTTCGGTCAGGGTGACCGCGCGGACACGGCGGTCACCTGGTGCTGGATCCCTGCGTACGAGGCCTTTGGCTTCGAGGTCGTCGACAAGTCGCACCATGGATGCCTTGTCGCTGCCGATCAGGTCGATCAGTTGACGCTGGCTGCGCGGCGCTCGGTCCAGTTGGTTGAGCACCGCGAAGTGCCGCCCCTCAATGCCCAACGGCTTGAGGGCCGCACTGAACGCGGCCGCAGCGCGTTGGTGTGCGCCGCGCAGCAGAAAGCCGATCTCGTAGCTGGTTGCACCGTCGCCTGGCACCCCGGTCTCGTTGCCGGTTCGACCACTCATGGCTACCAGACTAGTGGAGCAGAAGAGCCGACCGAAAAGGTTACACATCGAATGGTTCCATGTGGCACTATCGCCACATGGCTGAGACGACAGCAAGACCCACCCCGTGGGCGCGATGGATATTCCGGACGATGGTGACGACCGAAGCCCTGTCGGCCTTCGCGCAGCCGGTGCTCATCGGCGGTTTCCTCCAAGGGCACTATGCGTCACTGCAGTTGCACAAGGAGAACGCCACCTTCACCGGGGTGACCGCGATGGTGATGCTGCTGGCCGCCGTACTGCAGTGGCGACCTGGACGAGGGCCGGCCTGGCCGGTCTTCGCCAGCCTCGCCGTCGTAGCGGCGATCGTCGCGCAGATCATCGCGGGGTACGCACGGACCCTCGCCGTCCACGTCCCGCTGGGGGTCTTGATCATCACCGGTGACGTGCTGCTGCTGGTCTGGGTGTGGAAGCCCGTTCGGGCTGTCGCGGATGACGCGGGGGCTCCCGCCGAGACGGTTGCTGCGGGCACCGGGCGCGCCTCATGAACCGGCCGATCAGCCGACGCGGACTTCTTCGCCTGGCGGCGCTGGGCACCGGAGGGGCAGCCGCCATGACGGCCGGCGTTCTGGTACTGCCGCCCTGGCTGCGCCAGGGCGAGCCGGGCACGTTGCTGCGCAGCGGCCGTCCACTGCCGACCCCCTATCAGAGGCCACTGCCGATCCCGCCGGTGCTGGCACCGATCCGCAGTGACGCCACTACCGACTATTACGAGATCACCCAGCGGATCGGCGACATCGCGGTCTTCGACGGAGTCCGCACGCCCGCCTGGACCTACCAGGGGACCTTCCCCGGCCCGACGATCGTCTCGCGCTCCGGCCGCCGCACGGTGGTGCGCCACGTCAACCACCTGCCACACCCAGTTGTCGTCCACCTGCACGGCGGGCACACGCCGCACGAGAGCGACGGATACCCCACCGACCTGATCCTGCCCACCGGCTCACCGCTGCCGCCCGGTTCCGGGACGCCGATGCCGTCCATGCCGGACATGCCCGCCCGCACGGGCGCCGCTGCCTCCGGCAGCCGCGACTACACCTACCCGATGAACCAGCGCGCGGCCACGCTCTGGTACCACGACCACCGGATGGGGTTCACCGGCGCCAGTGTCTGGTACGGCCTGGCCGGCTTCCATCTCGTCCATGACGACGAGGAGGACGCGTTGCCACTTCCCAAAGGGGATCGCGACGTGCCGATCATGATCGCGGACCGGTCCTTCGACGCCGCCGGCCGACTCCACTATCCCGCCGCCGACCCCGCGTTGACCTCGGCACCCGGCGTCCGGACCGCCTACATGAACGGCGTCCTCGGCGACGTCATCCTGGTCAACGGCGCGCCGTGGCCGGTGATGAGCGTCGAGCGCCGCAAGTACCGGCTACGGTTGCTCAACGCCTCCAACGCACGTCGCTACCGGCTCGTCCTGGACCCGCCTCCGCCGGGTGGAGCCGGACTCGTCCAGATCGGCAGCGACGGGGGCCTGCTCTCGGCCCCGATCGTCCACGACGCGATCGAGCTGGCCCCGGCCGAACGGTTCGACGTCGTCATCGACTTCGCCCGCTTTCCGCCCGGCACGCGCGTCCACCTGCGCAACACCCTCGGCTCGGGTGCCACCACGCACGTCATGCGATGCGACGTCTCCCGTTCGGCCACGGGAACCAGCGACGACGCGATGATTCCCGCTTCTCTGGCCGCCGTTCCCACGCCGGACCGGCGCACCGCTGCAGTGACACGGGACTTCCTGTTCCAGAACCGGCCTGGTTCCCAGGCCTGGACCATAAACTCCCGCCGCTACGACCCGGCCCACCCCCTGGCCCACCCTCGACTCGGGCAGACGGAAATCTGGCGCTTCGTCACCGACCTGCACCACCCCGTCCACGTCCATCTCGACCACTTCCACGTCCTTGCCCGGAACGGCGGCGCGCCCGGCCCCTACGACCAGGGCTGGAAAGACACCATCGACCTCCACCCCGCTCAATCCGCCGAAGTCATCGTCACATTCACCGATTACGCGGGCCGGTTCCTGCTGCACTGCCACAACCTCGAACACGAGGACATGGCGATGATGGCCGACTTCGTCACCGGCTGACAGCGAAGTCCCCAGCACCCGCTCCGGAGCCAATCCCCGAAGGACCCCGACGGACCCCGACGGACCCCGACTTCCCGGGACGACCGCTAAGGCTCCCGCTTCCGCTCGTACGCCTGTCGTACGGAGGCGGCCGCGCGGTCGGTCAGTTCGGGGAGGGCGCGGCGTACCTCTTCGCTCAGCCGCGCGCCCAGTTCGACGTCGGCGACCTCGACGGCGTGCACCACGAGCCGCGGCGGCAGCCGGTCGAGGGCCTTGGCCAGGGCCAGGCATCCTCCCAGGCCGAAGGCATGGGTGCTCGCCGTGCTCCGCGGGTGCCCGGCGGCCTCCGCCGCGGTCAGCACGTGCAGTTCGCCGGGCCGGGCCGGCCGGGTGCGGAGGGCTTCCACGACGATCACGGTGTCCGCGCCGTCCCACAGGTCGAGCAGCCGCGCGGGCTCGCCGTCGCTGACGGCCAGCACGGTGTCGTCGGGCACCCGATCCCGCAGCGCCTCCACCACTGCCGGGCCGATCCCGTCGTCACCACGCAGTGGATTGCCCACGCCGATCACCACGACACGGCCGTTCACGTGCGTTCCACGGTCACGTCGAGGAAGTGGGCGGCGCAGGAGATGCAGGGGTCGTGGTTCCGGATGGCCCGTTCGCACAGGTGGGTGAGTTCGGCGTCGTCGGCGTCGGGTCCGTCCCGGTCCAGGCGGGACTGGACCGCTCCGCGGACGTCCTCCTCGATGGCCGTCTGGTTCTGGGCGGTGGGCGGGACGATACGGGCCGCGGTGAGCGTGCCGTCCTGGGCGAGGGCGTAGCGGTGGTAGAGCAGACCGCGCGGCGCCTCGGTGGCTCCCACGCCGACCGCCTCGCGCGGCGGGACCTCGACGGCCGGCCGCGCGGGCGGTTCGTAGCAGTCGATGATCCGCAGGGCTTCCTCGACGGCCTGTACGACCTCGACGGCGCGTACGACGATGCTCCGGAAGGGGTTGTCGCAGAGGGCGCCCGCGGCTGGATCGCCCAGCCCGGCGTCCCGTGCGGCGTCGGCCGCCACGGGATGCAGCCAGCGGCCGCTGATCGCGTAACGGGCCAGCGGTCCGGTCAGGAAACGGCGGCCGTCCAACGTGGCGGTGAGCGCGGTGGAGTGCGGCACCTGTCCTTCCCGGACGTGCTCTTCGAACTCGGACAGCGGGAACTCCCGCGGCGCCGGATCCATGACCGTGGGCGTCCCCGAGTCGATGGCGTAGCGGCCGGGGTCGCGCAGGGCGAACAGAGCGTGCTCGCACCGGGCGTCGGGAAAGTCGAACGCCGCCACCCAGCGGACGGTTTCCAGGGCGTCGTCCCGGGCCTGCCTCAGCCGTGCCGCCAGGGGCCGGAGTTCGTCCGGTGCCGGGGTCCGGTGGAAGCCGCCGACCCGGACGTTGACCGGGTGGACGGGGCGGCCGCCGAGCTGGTCGAGGATCGCGTTGCCGGTCTGCTTGATCCGCAGCCCGCGCTCGACGGCGGCTCGCTGGTCGCGGGCGAGTTCCACGACGTCCGCACGACCGAGGAAGTCCGGGGCGTGCAGGAGGTGGATGTGCAGGGCGTGGCTCTCGATCCATTCGCCGCAGTAGAGCAGGCGGCGCAGGTCGGCGAGGGAGCCGTCCACCGTGACCGCGCAGGCGTTCTCGATCGCCTGGCAGGCACTCATCTGGTAAGCGACCGGGCAGATGCCGCAGATGCGGGAGGTGATGTCGGGGGGCTCGGTGTGGCCGCGGCCGGTCAGGAGGGCCTCGAAGAAGCGGGGCGGTTCATAGATGCGCAACCGTGTCTCGGTGACCGAGCCGTCTTGGACGCGCAGGTGGAGGGCCGCCTCGCCCTCCACCCTGGCCAGCGCGTCCAGCCGCAGGACGCGGGTTCCGCGAGGGTTCATGCGGGCCTTTCCGGGCGGGGTTTCGGGCGGGTTTCGGTGCGGGTTTCCATGCCGGTCCGGGAGCGGTGGCACTCCTCGGCCGCGAGTTCGGGTACGGGGGCATGTTCCGGCGCGGTGGCGTTGTAGGTGCGGAAGACACGCTGGATGTCCCGCTCGCTCATCCCGTCCTGGTGCAGCTGGGCGATCATGGAGCGGAGGTTGGGCCGGGTCGACGGTCCGAAGCAGCCGTAGCAGCCGCGTCCGTAGGCGGGGCAGATCGCGCCGCACCCGGCGTGGGTGACCGGGCCCAGGCAGGGGGTGCCGTGGGCCACGGTGACGCAGGTGGTGCCGCGCCGCTTGCATTCGAAGCAGACGCTGTGGCTCGGGATCCGGGGCATGCGTCCGGCCAGGCAGGCGGTGATGACTTCGAGGAGCTGACGGCGGTCGATGGGGCAGCCGCGCAGTTCGAAGTCGACCGGGACATGGGCGGAGATCGGTGTCGAGGTCTCCAGTGTGGAGATGTACTCCGGACGGGCGTATACCGCGGCGAGGAACTCCTCGACGTCGGCGAAGTCGCGCAACGCCTGGATGCCGCCCGCGGTGGCGCAGGCTCCGATGGTCACCAGGTACCGGGAGACACGGCGGACCTGCTGGATCCGTTCGGCGTCCTCGGCGGTGGTGATCGAGCCTTCGACCAGGGAGAGGTCGTACGGCCCCCGGCCCTCCGGTCCCGCGCGCCCCCCACCGACGCCCTCCACAGAGGTCATCTCCAGGAAGTGGTCGATCCGCACCCGGTCGGCGAGGCCGAGGAGCTCGTCCTCGCAGTCGAGCAGGGTCAGCTGGCAGCCGTCGCAGGAGGCGAACTTCCACACGGCGAGGATGGGCCGGGGGTCGGGGGGCGACGGTGCGGGTTCGAAGGCCATGTCACAACTCCCTCACGAGGAGCAGGTCCGCCACGCGGTCGTAGCCGACGACCGGACCGTCCCGGCACAGCAGGAGCGGGCCGAGCTGGCAGTGGCCGCAATGGCCCGTGGCGCAGCGCATGTTGCGTTCCAGGGACACCTGGACGTGGTCGGGGGCCAGGCCCCGGGTCATGAGGTCGCGTGCGGTGTGCCGCATCATCACCTCCGGACCGCACACCAGCGCGCGGGTCTGTTCGGGGCGCAGGTCGAGGCGGTCCAGGAGCGAGGTGACCACGCCGACCGCGCCGCGCCACCCCGGACCGGGGCGGTCGACGGTCACCGCCACCCGCGCCGGGCCGCGCCAGCGGCCGATCTCGTCCCGGTAGACGAGGTCGGCGGGGGAGCGCGCGCCGACCAGGACCGCGAGCCGGCCGTACCGGTCCGGCCGGTCCAGGACCGCGTGCACGACCGGCCGCAGCGGGGCCAGTCCGATGCCTCCGGCGATCACCAGCAGGTCCTGCCCGGCTGCCGCCGTCAGGTCCCAGCCGGTGCCGTACGGCCCGCTCAGCCCGACGGCGTCTCCCGCGCGCAGCCGGGACAGGGCGGACGAGACCGCGCCCACGGCGCGCACCGTGTGCACGAGGCCGCCGTGCGGACCGCGCAGCGCGCTGACCGAGACGGGCACCTCGCCGACCCCGAAGGCGTAGATCATCGCGAACTGTCCCGGCGCGAACGGCGGCAGTCCGCGGCCGGTCGCCACCAGCTCGATCGAGCTGGTGTCGGCGGTCTCCGCCGACGTGCCCGCGACCCGGTACGGCAGCGGAGGCCCCACGGTGGTCACGGCGGCCCGCCTTTCGCTTCCGGTGCCCTGGCCTGTGTCCAGTCGTGCAGGGCGGCGGCCTCCTCCGTGATGTCGATGCCGACCGGGCACCAGACGATGCAGCGTCCGCAGCCCACGCAGCCCGACGAACCGAACTGGTCGTACCAGGTGCCGAGTTTGTGGGTCATCCACTGGCGGTAGCGGCTGCGCGCGGAGGCGCGGACCGGGCCGCCGTGCAGCTGGGAGAAGTCCAGGTCGAAGCACGAGTCCCACAGCCGCCAGCGCTCCGCGTGGTCGCCGGTGAGGTCGGCGGTGTCCTCGGCGGTGGTGCAGAAGCAGGTGGGGCACACCATGGTGCAGTTGCCGCAGGTCAGGCAGCGTCCGGCGACGTCGTCCCAGCGGGGCGCGTCGAGCGTCGTGGCCATCAGCTCCCGCAGGTCGGTGTCGGGCATGGCGCGGCCCATGCGGTCCGCTGCGGCCTCGACGCCCGCACGGGCCGTCTCGCGGGTTTCACGGTCGGCCGGACCTGTCGGCAGCTCGGCCAGGATCGCGGCGCCTTCCGGGCTGCCGCCGCGGATCCAGAAACGATGCCCGCGCTCATCGACCACCTCGGTCACGACCAGGTCGTAGCCGGCACCGGCGGCTGGCCCGGTGCCCATCGACACACAGAAGCAGGTGGCGCCGGGTTCCGTGCACTCGACCACGATCAGCAGCGCACCCGAGCGCCGGGCCGCGTAGCCGGGGTCGCGATACGCCCCGCCGGTCAGGACCCGGTCCTGGACGGCGATGGCCCGCAGGTCGCAGGGGCGCACGCCGAGGAAGGCGTAGCGCGGGGGCGCGGGCCGGTCGGCCGTGAGGACCAGCCCGTCCGCCGTCCGCTCGGCGCTCCACTCCCGCACCCGCGGCGGATGCAGGAACGGCTTCCAGGACTGCGGGCCCGCCGCGTGCGCGAAGGCCGCGCCGTCGGACCGTTCACGCAGCCGGTACCGCCCGGCCTCCAGCTCCACGCCCCAGCCGTACGGCAACTCGTCGGCCGACCGAAGCTCCGCCAGGCCGATCGCACCCTCCCGTGCCGTGGGCCCGACCACGGTGAAACCGCGCCTGATCAGCACGTCCACCAGCGCCGCCATTCCGTCCTTGCCCATGACGAGCCCGTCGGGCGCGAGGCATGGTGAGGTGTGCGCGTCGCTGTCGGCGGTCATGGTCCACCTCTTTCGGCACGGGTGCCTTTCTGCTTGCTCGACTCCGGGGCAGCGGTTCCGGCCGCTCGGGTGGATGGCAGATGTCGTACGGCCCTTGGCGCCGGCCATGGAGACCCGGCCCGTGCGACGCTTCAGGCACCGCCATGCGGCTGTAGGTCGAAATGTAGGATTCGGCACCATTTTACCGGTCTGTGATGGACCTGGACGCGCTGGATCGACGCCCCGATGCGTGGCAGCCGGCTCCGCGTCGGCCCGAGGTCAGGCGCCCGTCCGTCGGTCATCCCACCGGGACGAGGATCAGGTGCATTCACCCGCAGATCCGCTGTGGGCAGGGCGGCCGTCGGCTGCCGAGAAACCGCTGCAGGCCGGAGACATGGATGTCGGCCCTCCGCGGTCGCGGCATCCATGGGCGCCCGGCGCGGCCCGTTCGTCACACGGCGGCCGTACCCGTGCCGCGACGTCGCACGGGGGAGGCGGCCGCAGCGTTCGGCCGACCTGAGGGAGGCGCGGTCGGGACCTCTGCGGCTGCGAGGACCCGCGCCGTCGGAGAAGATGGCCGCTGGGGGGTGACCACGCGGCCGGGGTCCATGGACCCCGCCCTCCACGCTGTTGAGCGAAGTGGTGCAGACATGGTCGAAACAGTACAGAGTCCTGCCTGGCGGCGGATACCCGAGGACGTGGCCGACGCGGCAGTCACCGTGGCACGGGCCGCCGGACGGGCGGTCCTCCATCCGAAGTCCACGGTCGAGCGCGCGCGCCATCTGCCGGACATCGTGCCCATGCTGGGGCAGGCGGTGAAACCGCTGCTGACCGGGCGTGTGGACGACTGGCGCGGAGAGTACGCCTACACGCTGGGGCAGCAGGCGTTCGTCTACGGCTTTCCGTACATCTACAACGCCCGACTGAGGCACGACTGGGTGACGCAGCCGCGGAACCCCGCGACGGTTCCGTACGCCGCCGTCAACCATTTCTGGCATGCCGAGCGGCTGCTGGACGCGACCTACCGCGACGGTGGCTGCCCCAACAACGACACCCTGTACTCGGCGGCCTGGGTGAACCTCGGCAGCGAACCGGTGGTCCTCTCCCATCCCGACATGGGTGACCGGTACTTCACCTTCGAACTGGTCGGGATCACCTCCGACAACTTCGACTACGTGGGCCAGCGCACCACCGGCTCGGGTGCGGGCAGCTTCGCCCTGGTCGGTCCGGACTGGCAGGGAGAGCTTCCCGCCGAGGTGCGGCGCCTGAAGAAGGCCCCCAGTCCCTGGGTCCTCGTCCTCGGACGCACCCTCGTCAACGGGCCCGACGACGTGCCGCGGGTCCGGGAGCTCCAGGAGCAGTACCGGCTCACCCCGCTCAGCCTGTTCGGCAAACCGGACGCGAAGGTCCCGGAAAGCCGTGACGTCCTGACGCCGGTCCCGGCGGAGGAGGATCCGCTGGGACCCTGGAAGACGCTGAACGCGATGCTGGCCGAGAACCCGCCGCCGTCCCACCACCAGGTGCTGCTCCAGCAGTTCGCCCAGATCGGAGTGGGCCCGGGCCTCGACGTCGAGGCTCAGCCGGACCCCGTGAAACGAAGCCTGATCCGGGCCGCCGCGGTCGGTGTGCCCCTGCTCAGACAGCAGATCCTGAGCGGCGACTGGGCCCACCTCGTCCACGGCTGGCGCTACCCGCCCCCGCAGATGGGACGCTTCGGCGACGACTTCCTCAAGCGCGCCGCGGACCAGTCGCTGATCGGGGTCGCCGCCAACGACCCCGCCGAAGCGGTCTACCTGCTCAACTTCGACGACGCGGACGGCAACAAGCTCACCGCCGAGGGCCGGTACGAACTGCGCTTCTCCGCCGAGGCCCTGCCACCGGTCGACGCGTTCTGGTCCCTGACCGCCTACGGGGAGGACATGAACCTCATCGCCAACCCGGCCGACCGCTACTCGGTCGGCGATCGCAGCGCCGGCCTGCGGTGGGACGAGGACGGCGGACTCACCGTCCACCTGCAGAGCGAAGCGCCCGGCGAGGACCGGGAAGCCAACTGGCTGCCCACCCCGAAGAAGGGCGGCTGGTTCGTGGCCCTGCGCATGTACCGGCCTCGCCCGGAGGTGATCGACGCGACCTGGGAGTGCCCCCCGCTGACCCGCGTCGCCTGACACCCCGGCCCCGCCGGCATGGCTCCCGCCGCCCCGGGCGACCGTTCGGGGCGGCTGCCCCGGTGCTCGGAGCCGGGCGACCGAAAGCCTGTCGAGCCGGAGCCGGAGCCGGTGCAGCGACCGCGACCACCGAGCGCCGAGCGCCGAGCGCCGAGCGCCGAGCGCCGCACGTCGGCGGTCCGCGGCCGGCCGGGTCGGGCGCGGACCGCCGCCCTGCCGGGAAGGTGGCGTCGGGAACTTCCGTCGGAGAACGCCGCAGGCGGCCGCGGGCGATGGCCGGGGATCCGGTCGGACCTGTGACGGTGCGCCGCGCGCGGGCGGGGCCTGGGTCGTTCGGCTCGTGAGCCGAGGCCGTTCGGCCCTGGCAATGGCCTTGGCCAGCGACCAGGCTTGTGCATGAGCGGTGAAGCCGTAAGACCGGACGCCTTCCGTCCGGCAGGCCCCGCGGGGAGCCGCGGTCGCGGCAGCGCTCGCCCGCCGAAGCGTGCGGACGAGACAGCGCGGCACGGCAGGGTCAGGAGTGTTCTCACCTCGTGCGGCAGCGCCAGGACCGGTGGCCGACCCGTCATCTCGGGCGCGGCCCCGCATCTCGCACCTTCCCGCGGTGCGACACGAGACAAGGGAAGGTTCAGTCATGCACACTCAGCGCGCGAAGCGCCTCTTCGCGGCTGCCGCAGCCGGCGCTCTGATGGCCGGCGGGGCCGCGATCGGCGCGGCCGGGACCGCGACCGCGGCTCCGGTTCACGATTCCTCGTATTCCCACCACTCCAACCGTGGCTGTGGCGACGACTGGTGGGGCAACGGCTGCGACAACGGGCACGGTGACCATGGCGGTTACGGCGGTGACCATGGTGGTTACGGCCGTGATCATGGCGGTCACGGTGGCTATGGCGGTGACCACGGCGGCGGAGGCCACGGAGGTGGCTACGGCGGCGGAGGCCATGGCGGTCGTTGAGCCGGTGAACGGGAATGCGGTGTGCGGCTCCGTCATCGGCGCCGCACACCGCAGCGTCATGCTCTGGCGAGAGGCTGTTCCCCCGGTGCGAGCGAGGCCGACCGGACGCATGATCGAAGGAGGCCCGAAGGAAGGAGGGCCGCCATGTCTGGGGAGACCATCCGCAAGGACACCCCGCCCCGGGTCGCCCCCAACCTGCGAGACTACGACGCGGAGTGCGCGCGATTCTCGTGGTCACAGGCGCGGGACGCGCTGCGAGGACTGCCCGACGGGCAGGGGCTGAACATCTCGTACGAGGCCGTGGACCGCCACGCGGAGTCCGACCGTGCGGCGGCCGTCGCGCTGCGGTGTGTCGGACGGGACGACTCCGTGACCTGCGTGACCTACGGTGACCTGGCGCGGGACACGTCCCGGTTCGCCCACGTGCTGCGTGCCCTCGGGATCCGCCGGGGCGAGCGGGTGGTCACGCTGCTCGGGCGGCGCCCCGAGCTGTACACCGTGGTCCTGGGGACGCTGAAGATCGCCGGCGTCCTGTGCCCGCTGTTCTCCGCCTTCGGCCCGGACCCGGTGTGCCGGCGGTTGCGGCTGAGCGATGCCCGGGTACTGGTCACGACCGCGGAGCTGTACCGCAGGAAGGTCGAAGGACTCCGCGACCGGCTGCCCGGGTTGCGGCACGTGCTGATCGTCGGCGGAGGCGCGGACGCGGTGTCGGGGACGCTCTCCTTTGACGCGCTCATGGCCGACGCGGACGACACGTTCACCATTCCGCCCACCTCCCCGGACGACATGGCCCTGCTCCACTTCACCAGCGGTACCACGGGCACTCCCAAGGGCGCGGTTCATGTGCACGAGGCCGCGGTCGCCCACTACGTGACCGCGCGGTACGCCCTCGACCTCCACCAGGACGACGTGTACTGGTGCACCGCCGATCCCGGCTGGGTCACCGGCATGTCCTACGGCATCGTCGCCCCGCTCATGCACGGCGTGACGGTGGTGGTGGACGAGGGCGACTACGACGCCCGCCGCTGGTACCGGATCCTCGCCGAGCAGCGGGTGAGCGTCTGGTACACGGCGCCGACGGCGCTGCGCATGCTGATGCGTACGACACCGCGGACCGGGCCGTACGACCTGCCGCGCTCGTTCGACCTGAGCGCGCTGCGGTTCATCGCCTCGGTCGGCGAGCCGCTCAACCCGGAGGCCGTGCTGTGGGGGCGGGACGTGCTCGGGCTGCCGGTGCACGACAACTGGTGGCAGACCGAGACCGGCGCCATCATGATCGCCAACTTCGCCGCCAGCGACATCCGCCCCGGCTCGATGGGCCGTCCGCTGCCCGGTGTCGAGGCGGCGGTCCTGCGGCGCGGCGAGGACGGCCGGGCCGAGGTGGCCGACGGGCACGTGACCGTGCTGGAGGAGCCCGGCGTGGAGGGCGAACTGGCGCTGCGGCCCGGCTGGCCCTCGATGTTCCGAGGCTATCTGCACGACGAGCGGCGCACCGCGGCGGCCTTCATGGACGGCTGGTACCTCACCGGTGACCTGGTGCGGCGCGACGCGGACGGCTGGTACTGGTTCGTCGGCCGCGCGGACGACGTCATCAAGTCGGCAGGGCACCTCATCGGTCCGTTCGAGGTCGAGAGTGCCCTGATGGAGCATCCGGCGGTCGCCGAGGCCGGGGTCATCGGCCGGCCGGACCCCGTCGCCGGGAACATCGTCAAGGCGTTCGTCGCGCTGCGTCCGGGCTTCGACCCGACCGCGGCCACCCGCCAGGACCTGCTTGCCTTCTCCCGCCGGCGGCTGGGGCCCGCCGTGGCGCCCCGCGAGATCGCCTTCGACCAGCACCTGCCGCACACCCGCAGCGGCAAGGTCATGCGTCGCCTGCTGCGGGCCCGCGAACTCGGCCTGCCCGAGGGCGACATCTCCACCCTGGAGGACCCCACCCTGGAGGACTCCGCCCACGGCGACTCCCGGCAGGGGACTTCGGCGACGGCCCAGCAGAGGACGGAGCGGTCCGCATGAGCACCACCACCCGCACCCGCCCGAACCGCCGGACCGCCCACCGGCTGGCCCTGCTGGAGTCGATGCTGCGCGTCCGCCGGTTCGAGGAACGCTGTGTGGAGCTGTACAGCGCGGCGCGCATCCGGGGCTTCATGCACCTGTACATCGGTGAGGAGGCCGTCGCGGTCGGCGTCAACGAGGCGCTCACGGCTGACGACGCGGTGGTGTCGACGTACCGTGAACACGGGCACGCGCTGGCCCGCGGGGTCCCGGCCGAGGCGGTCATGGCGGAGATGTTCGGCAAGGTGACCGGCTGCAGCCACGGCCGCGGCGGCTCGATGCACCTCTTTGACGCCGGCCGCCGCTTCTACGGCGGCAACGCCATCGTCGGCGGGGGCCTGCCGCTCGCGGCCGGCCTCGCCCTCGCCGACCGGATGACCGGCCGACACCGGGTCACCTGCTGTTTCTTCGGCGACGGTGCGTTCGCCGAGGGCGAGTTCCACGAGACCGCCAACCTCGCTGCGCTGTGGGGGCTGCCGGTGCTGCTGGTCTGCGAGAACAACCTGTACGCGATGGGCACCGCGCTGGCCCGCCACCAGGCCCAGACCGACCTCGCACTGCGTGCCGCCGGGTACGGCATGGCCTCCTGGGCCGTCGACGGCATGGACGTCCTCGCCGTCGAGGACGCCGCCCGGCGGGCCGCCGAAGGAGTGCGGGGTGGGGGCGGACCGCACTTCCTGGAAATGCGCACGTACCGGTTCCGCGCCCACTCGATGTACGACTCCGACCGCTACCGCGACAAGGCCGAGATCGAGCACTGGAAGG
The DNA here is from genome assembly GCF_040680735.1 of Streptomyces sp. NPDC051987. Taxonomy (NCBI): domain Bacteria; kingdom Bacillati; phylum Actinomycetota; class Actinomycetes; order Kitasatosporales; family Streptomycetaceae; genus Streptomyces; species Streptomyces sp. NPDC051987. The sequence goes on from NZ_JBFAXI010000026.1 coordinate 25,920, forward strand.
AGCGCGACCCGGTGGAGGGGTTCGCCCGGCGGCTGCGCGAGACGAGGGAACTGTCCGCCAGGGCACGCACCGCTCTGGAGGACCGCCTGGCCGCGGAGCTCGACCGAGCCGTGGAGGCGGCCGAGAAGGCTCCCGAGGAGCCCGTCGAGGATCTGCTGAAGTACGTCACCAGCCCGGTGGAGGCGAGCCCGCCATGACCGCGAGCCAGACCCGTACTGCGGACTCCGCCGCCTCCGCGGCGCAGAAGACGACCTACCGGGAGGCGATGCGCGAGGCCCTGCGCGAGGCCCTGCGCACCGACGAGCGGGTCTTCCTGATGGGTGAGGACGTGGGCCGTTACGGCGGCTGCTTCGGCGTCAGCCTCGGTCTGCTGGAGGAGTTCGGGCCCGACCGGGTCCGGGACGCCCCGCTGTCGGAGTCCGCGTTCGTCGGCGCCGGCATCGGCGCGGCTCTGGCCGGCCTGCGGCCGATCGTGGAGATCATGACGGTCAACTTCAGCCTGCTCGCGCTGGACCAGATCCTCAACAACGCGGCGACCCTGCTGCACATGTCGGGCGGCCAACTGCCGGTCCCGATCGTGATCCGGATGACCACCGGCGCCGGGCGCCAGCTCGCCGCCCAGCACTCGCACAGTCTGGAGGGCTGGTACGCGCACATTCCCGGCCTGCGGGTCCTGGCCCCGGCTACCCTCACCGACGCCCGCCACATGCTGGCCCCCGCGCTCGCCGACCCCGACCCCGTGCTGATCTTCGAACACGGCAGTCTGTACAACGTCTCCGGCGGCCTTCCCGCCGACGCGGGCCCCGTCGACCTCGACCACGCGGCCGTCCGCCGGACCGGCACGGACGTCTCCCTGATCACCTACGGCGGCTCGCTGCCCAAGGCACTGGCCGCCGCCGACGACCTCGCGAGCGGCGGTGTCAGCGCCGATGTCGTCGACCTGCGCACCCTGCGCCCGCTGGACGACGCCACGATCGGCGACTCCGTCGCCCGCACGCACCGTGCCGTCGTCGTCGACGAGGGCTGGCGCACCGGCAGCCTGGCCGCGGAGATCTCCGCCCGTCTCACCGAGCAGCACTTCTACGACCTCGACGCGCCCGTCGAGCGGGTCTGCAGCGCAGAGGTTCCCATGCCGTACGCGCGGCGGCTGGAGGAGGCCGCGCTGCCGCAGACCGAGGGAATCGTGGCGGCCGCCCGCCGCGCGGTCGGCGATCCCGTGCCGGTGACCGGAGAGCAGGGCTGACATGACCGAGTTCACCATGCCTTCACTCGGCGCGGACATGGACGAAGGGCTGCTCCAGGAGTGGCTCGTGGCCCCCGGCGACCAGGTGCGCAAGGGCGATGTGGTGGCGGTCGTGGAGACCGACAAGGCGGCGATCGAGGTGGAGTGCTTCGAGTCGGGCACCGTGGGACGACTCCTCGTCCCGGCGGGAACGCGGGTGCCGGTGGGGACGCCGCTCGCGGTGATCGAACGCGTGGCTGCGACGGGGGCCCGGGCGGGCGCTCCCACGGCTGCGGCGACCGACGGGGCCGAGGCCGTGCGGCCCATGGCGGCCGAGCCGCCCGCGCGGAGAACGTCGGCACGGGCGGCGGCCGGACGGAAACCGGCCGCCGCATCGCGCGAACCTCCGCAACCCCGCCGGAAGGCGGTCCGGAAGCCAGTACCCGCCCGGAAGAAGCCGGCCAGACACCCCGCACCCATGACGAGCGGAACCGCGCAGCAGCCCCCGCCCGCGTCCCCCTTGGCCGCCCCGGTGCTCAGCACCGGACCACTGGTGCGGCACCTGGCGGAGCTGCGGGGCCTCGATCTGACGGCCCTGCACGGGACCGGCGCCGGCGGACGCGTCACCCGCGCCGACGTGGAGCACGCCCCGCCGCCCCGCGCGCCCAGAGTGCGGTCCACACCGTACGCACGACGCCTCGCCCACGAACTCCACGTCGACCTGGCGGACGTACCCGGTACCGGCGACCGGGGTGCGGTGCGGGCGGCCGACGTACACGCCTACGTCGGGACGAGTGGGCGTGAGCGTCCCCGGCAGGACGACGGACGAAGCGCGATGCCTGTGGCCGTACCCGCCGCTGACCGTCCGCAACAGCGCACGGACGTCATGCGCCGGGCCATCGCCGAGCTCATGAGCCGCTCCAAGCGGGAGATCCCTCACTACTACCTGTCCACCACCATCGATCTCACGACCGCCATGGACTGGCTGCGCCGGGTCAACCGCGGCCGGACGCCCGCTGACCGGCTCGTACCCGCGGCCCTGCTGCTGAGGGCCGCGGTGCTGGCCGCCCGCGAGGTGCCGAGCCTCAACGGCCACTGGCAGGACGACGGTTTCACCCCCGCGCCGGACGTGCACCTCGCTGTCGCTGTCTCGCTCCGGCAGGGCGGACTGCTGGCGCCGGTGATCCACGACGCCGGCAGTCTGCCGCCCGACGCCCTCATGAGCCGCCTCAAGGATCTCGTCGAGCGCGCCCGCCGGGGCAGGCTGCGCGGCAGCGAGACGTCCGGCGCCACCCTGACCGTCACCAACCTCGGCGAGCAGGGCGTGGAGAGCGTCTACGGCGTCATCCACCCGCCCCAGGTCGCCCTGGTCGGCTTCGGTGCCGTCGTCGAACGACCCTGGGCCGCCGGAGGCATGCTGGGCGTACGACCGGTGGTGACCGCGACCCTGGCCGCCGACCACCGGGCCTCGGACGGCGCCGTGGGAGCGCGCTATCTCAGGGCGGTCGACCGAGTTCTTCAGAACCCGGAGGAGCTGTGATGCCTGTGAAACCCCTGACCGATGCCGAGGCCATGACGGTGGTCAAGGAGTCGATCACGCGGATCGTCCCCGACGCAGACTTCACCCTCGTCCAGCCGGACGACAGGTTCCGTGACGTGCTCGAATTCGACTCGCTCGACTTCCTCAGCTTCGTCGAACTGCTGTCCGAGCGTACGGGGGTCCGTATCGACGAGGAGGACTACCCGGAACTCGCGACTCTGTCCGATGCCACGCGTTTCCTGGTCGGCAGGTCCAGGGAGGCGGCCGGTTCGGGACCTTGAGGCTCCGGGGCACGGCGTCACGGACCGGAGGAAGCAGGCCGTGCGTCGTCCCGCCGCCAGGTCAGGTTCCCGGCGACCGAGACCACGCCGTCCACGCCCCGGCACAGCTGCTCGACGACGGGAACCAGACTCCGGTACTCCACGGTGCCGCTGAGCTCGACCCGCCCGTCACGCACCGTGACGGCCACGTCCGCCGGTTGGAGCCCCAGCGTCCCCCGCAGCAGGTCCCGGGTGATCTCCTCGCGGATGGCGTCGTCACCGCGCAGGAAGACCCGCAGCAGATCGCGGCGGCTGACGATGCCCAGCAGCCGGTCCGCCTCGTCCACCACGGGCAGGCGCTTGACCTGCTGGGCCTCCATGAGCCGGGCTGCCTCCACCACGCTCCACTCCGGACGGGCGCACACCGCGGGAGCCGACATCAGCTCTTCGGCCAGGGCCCCCTCGGCCTTCGCCCGTTCCCAGGCTTCCAGGTGCGGCAGGGGGGTCCGGCCCGACGGGTCCGCCTGGTCGGCGCTCTTGCGCAGCAGGTCGGCCTCGGACACCACCCCCATGGGGCGCCCCAGATCGTCCACCACGGGCACGGCGGTGACGTCGTTCTCGGTCAACAGCCTGACCAGCTCCTTGAACGGGGTGTCCCGCTGTGCCCGGACGACGGGCCGGGTCATGAGCTCCTCGACGGTTCGGTGGTGCATGCTGCCTCCCGGATACAAGCCACCCGCCACCCGGTCTCGGCGCTCTCGCCCCGCTCGGCGGCGGGTCCCGCCTGACATGTCTGATACATCACCATTCTGCGGCGGCCTGCGCCGACGAGCGATATCGAGACGGGCCGGAGGGGCACGTGCCGGCAATCACGCCCGGGGACCTGCGCGCCAGATGCGGCAGCCGGTCAGGCCCGGGGGATTCACCGGCTGCCGGATCACCGCTGGCGGACAGCGAGAGCCGGCCGGCGGTGCCACCAGTGGGTCACGGTGTCGTTCGAGGGCCGCCCCGGACTGCTTCGTCGTCGCCGAGCCGGGACTCCACCCCGACCACTCCCTCCACGGCGTTGACGAGGTGCTCGGCCACCCAGACGAGCGAGGGATCGTGGACCGGGCCGCGGAGCCGGACGACGCCGTCCCGCACGGACACGTGGATGGCGTGGGCGAACATGGGGAACAGGTAGGACACCACCGTACGGCGGACCTCCTCCTCGATGTCCTCGTCCGACCGCAGGAAGACCTTCAGCAGGTCACCCCGGCCGACGACGCCCCGCAGCCGGTCCTCGTCGTCGATGACGGGCAGTCTCTTGACATGGTGCACGGCCATGAGACGAGCCGCCTGAGCGAGCGTGACATCGGCGTGGACCGTGACAGCGGGTCTGCTCATCAACTCGGCGGCCGTCATTCCCGCGGCCCTGGCCAGGTCGGACCGGCGCCGGATCCGCTCGAAGCGGGTGACTTCTCGCCCCCGGAACTCCTCCCTCGGCAGCAGGTCGGCCTCGGAGACCACACCGACGACCCGTCCCGCGCCGTTCACCACCGGCACGGCGCTCACCCGGCGCTCCTGCATGACCCGCACGATCTCCTTGAACCGCGCGTCGCGCCCCACCGCCACCGCGGGCACGGTCATCACATCGCCGACGATGTGCGGGGCGTCGGGCATCTCCAGCTCCTTGTCCGTGACCGCGTGCCCGGTGCGAGGTGCCCGGCCGTATGCCACCAGCATCACCACACCTCAGCCCGCCGCAATCCGACCGCGAGGGAGGTCGGGCACGGGGCACCGGCGCCGTCGGTGCAGCTGCGGTTCGCCTTCCCGCGGCATCCGCGCCGAGCCGGTGCGGATCGCCGACCGGGCTGCCACCTCTCATGCCGGAGAGCGAGTCCGGCACCTGGCTCTGCGGGCCCACCCCTGGCGAGAGCCGATGGCCGCCGCGTCTCAGTCCGGTGCCATGTAAGGACGGCGGAAGACCCGGGCCTGGCCGGCGCCCCATGGGCGTACGGCGGCCAGCGCCCGAGCGACCGCGGAGTCCAGCGGGCCGCTGGTGTCGACCGCGACGGCCTCGGGCCAGGGCGGTTCCACGACCGCCATGGCGGCAGCGATGCCGGGGCCGGCGTCGGACGGACCGGGGGCGCGCGTGCGCAGGCGCGCCGCTGACACGTCGGCCGGTGCCTGACAGTGCAGGGCCACCAGGTCGGCGCTGGTGCGTTCGGCCAGGCGCAGGGCCGCCGCACGCTGTTCCCGGTCGGACCAGGTGGCGTCCAGGACGACGGACTCACCGGAGGACAACAGGGCGGCCGCGCGGTCGAGCAGGGCGGCGTAGGTCCTGCCGGTCCACTCGGGTGTGTACAGGCCCTCGCCGTAGCCGGCCGCGGCGGGCTGCTCCGCGGGGATGCCCGCCAGCTCCTTGCGGACGCGGTCGCTGCTGAGCAGGGTGACCCCCAGCCGGTCGGCCAGCGCTCCGGAGAGGGTGGACTTCCCGCTGCCCGGCAGTCCGCCGACTAGGGTCAGGCCGACGGCGGAGACACGCAGATGGCGCAGGGCCGTCGAGACCAGCCGTCCTGCCGCCGCCTCCGCGCCGGCCGCGCCCTGACGGGCCTGGATCATCGAGACCTTGGCGCGGACGAAGGCACGGTAGGCCACGTAATGGTGCCACAGGGACGGCGGTGCGGGGTCGCCGGAGTACTCGCAGTACCGGGCGAGGAAGAACGCCGCGGCCTCCGGGGCGCCGAGCTGTTCCAGGTCCATGGCGAGGAACGCGGCGTCGTCGAGGCCGTCGAGGTAGCGGAGGCGGTCGTCGAACTCCAGGCAGTCCAGGACGCGGGGGCCGTCGTCGAGGCAGAAGACGTCCTCGGCGAGCAGGTCTCCGTGTCCGTCGACCACCCGCCCCTGCTCGACACGGGCGTCGAACAACCGTCTGCGGCCGGCGAGGTAACGGCGCACCAGCCGCTCGGCCTCAGGCACCCCCTCGGGCCCGAAGCGGCCGTCGGTCAGCGCGCGGACGTGCGCGAAACCGGCCTCCCAGCGTGAGGACAGCGCATCTCGGGTGCCCTGTTCGGACACGTCCCGGCCGCGGGGCGCCGCCGCGTGCCACGCGGCGAGCTGCCGGGCGACGGCCCGCAGCGCGTCGTCGACGGCGGCCCCCTGACGCACCAGCCGGGACAGGCGGCGGTCCGTGGGCATGCGGCGCATCACCACGAGCGGTTCGGGCGTCGGCGCGTCGGGGCCGTGGAACTCGCCGAGGCCCAGGTAGACGTCCGGGGCGAAGCGGCGGTTGAGGGTGACTTCGCGCTCGCACGCGGTCCGGCGGGCCCCGACGGTGGTGTAGTCCAGGAACCCCAGATCCACCGGCTTCTTGAGCTTGTAGACGCGGTCGCCGGCGAAGAACACGATCGCGGTGTGGGTCTCGCACACCTCCGCGCGCGGCGGTGGCCCCCCGTCGTACCGGGACCGGGACACGGACCCGTCCGGCCGCGGCGCCGACCGCACCGTCTCCCCGCGCGCGCCCGGCTCAGCCATGAGGTACGACCGCGACGGGGCAGCGTCCGTGATGGATGGCCGCCTGTGCCACCGGACCCAGACGGGGTGCCAGACCGTGATGGTGTGCGCGTCGGCCGACGACCAGCAGTGCCGCGCCTTCGGCCGCCTGTACGACGGCCTTGGCCGGGCTTTCGAGACCGATGCCGTCGGCCACCTCCACCCGGGGGTACTTCTCGCGCCAGGGATGGAGCGCGTCGCTCAGCCGCTCCTGCACGTCCCGCCTGATCTCCTCGGCGATGTCGTGGTCCACGCCCCAGGGCACCCGGGCATGGAGCGGCAGGCTGCGGCCGTGGACGGCCAGCAGAGGACGGCCCCGGGCCGCAGCGGAGTGGAAGGCGAAGTCGAGCAGGTCGTCGCAGGAGCCGTGCAGTTTCAGGGCCACGACCACCCGGCCCGGTACGGCTGAGGGCGCTCCCTCTTCCTGGTTGCCGGCGCGTACCAGCACCACCGGCCGCTCGGCCCGTGCCACGACGGGCATGCTGACGTCACCCATGAAGTAGCTCTGGACGGACTCCAGCCCCCGCGAACCGAGCACGGTCATCTCGGACTCCGCCGCGGCGTGGAGCAGGGCGTCCTGGGCGTCGTCGGCGACCAGGCTTCCGATGACGGAGAGGCCCGGATGGCGCTTCTGGAGTTCCGCCCGCGCGGTGTGGACGAGCCGCTTCGCCCAGTAGTTCTGGTCGAACTCCGCGGGGAAACGGGCCGGTTCCGGCGCGAGCAGCGGCCACGCGTGCAGCAGACGCAGAGTGAGCCTGCGCAGCTCCGCCTCGTCGGCGGCCCAGCGGGCGGCGGCGAGGCTCTCGGGCGAGCCGTCGAGGCCCACGGTGATCACTGGTTGCATGGCAGCGGCCTCCGTCTCTTGAGGAGCTGGAACGACGGTGGACAAGTCCGGCCGAGTGGCTGGTCCGGACGTCGCCTGCGTGCCGGCGCGCGTCCTCCCCTTCGAGGATCTCCCCGGTCCCCATGCCGCCGCACGCGGAGGAGGGACAGGCGGAAGTACGGTTGTCGTACGGCCGAGGTACGCACCGGGGCGCACCCGCGGCCCCGTGACTGCGCACACATCGTGATCGACCGCCGTGTCGTACATGACGAAGTGCCTCAGCCGTGCGCGATCACGGCGACGGGCGCCGCGACATGATGCAGCACGGCATGGGCGACATGGCCGATGTGGGTGCCGAGAGGGCTGGTGCGCACGCGGCGGCCCACGACGGCCAGGGAAGCGTCGCGGGAGGCGTTGACGAGGACCTGCGCCGCGCCGCCGCAGCGGCTCGCCTCGATCACGTCGACGCCCGGGAACTTTCGCCGCCAGGGACGCAGCGCGTCGGTCAGGGCGGTGGCCTGCTGCCGGGCGAGCGAGGCATGGAGTTCCACGCCGTGGAAGCGGCGGAAGTCGCCCGGCGGCTCGGTCCAGCCGTGGACGGCCCTGAGGACCGCGTGCCGGCGCGCGGCGGCGTCGAAGGCGAACTCCAGGAGCGTGTCGTCCGCGTCACCGGTGTCCAGGCCGACGACGACGGGCTGGAAGGGCGCGACGGTGGGCGGGCCGTCGGCGGGAGCCGTCCGGCGTTCGGCGTCGGCCTGTTCTCCCGCTCTGACCAGCACCACGGGCCGGGTGGCGCGGGCGACGACGTTCAGGCTGACCGAGCCGACCAGGAACCCGCTGAGGCCGCCGAGCCCGCGCGAGCCCAGCACCAGCAGTTCCGCCGCGTCCGCCGCCTCGGCGAGGGCGACGGCCGGGTCACCGGTGACCCGGTCGATGATCACCTCCACCTCGGGGTGGCCGGCCCGGAGTTCCGCCGCGGCCGCCGCGGGGTCCCGTCGGGCCGGGTCGTGCTCGGTCTCGGTGCCGGACCACGTAGCCCGGTTCCCCGGTGCGGGAGGGAAGACGTGGAGGAGCTTCAGGGGCAGGGCACGCAGCCGCGCCTCGCGGGCCGCCCAGTCGGCGGCGGCCCGGCTCTCGGGCGAGCCGTCGACGCCTACGGTGATGGTGCGGGTCACGGTGTCCGCCTTCCGGGGAGAGAAGCCGACCGGAGCCCACAGGCTCCGCGGAACAGGGAGCCGGGATCAGGCGACGGTGAGGAGGTTCTTCACCTCGACCACGTCGGCGATCGCCTCGATCTCGGCCACCAGCCGGTCACCGGTCGCCGTCGGCACCTGCCCCGACAGTTCGACGATGCCGTCGTGCACGGTCACGGCGACGCTCTTGCGGTCCCCCGGGGAGCAGACGGCCCGGATCCTGTCCTCGACTTCCGCCCGAACTGCGGCGTCATCCCTGATCAGCGCCTGCAGCAGGGCGTCGCGGCCCACGGCGCCGACCAGCCGGCCCTCGTGATCGGTGACCGGGATCCGCTTCAGCCGGGACAACGCGGCGAGCCAGGCGGCCTCGGCCACGGTGGCGCCGGGCAGCACGGTGATCGCCGGGCTGGTCATCAGATCTTCCGCGGTCTCGCCGCTGGACCTGCCGTGCGGAGGCCGTTCCGGCAGCCTGCCCACCCGTCCCGGGCCGGCCTCTCCGGGACGGCGTCCGGAGGCCTCGACGGCCACCTTGGCCAGCAGATCCGATTCGGAGACGACGCCCAGGACATGGTCCTGCGCGTCCACGACCGGCAGGGCACCGACCCGCTCACGCGCGAGCAACCGGGCGATCTCGCGGTACGGCAGGTCGTCGGGCAGGGAGGCGGCGGGAACGTCCATCACGTCCCGTACCAGCGGGGTGTCTGGGACGGCGGGCGGGTGAGGGGCAGCGCTCACGGGGGCCGGCGGCGGCTGTTCCGCCGTTGGCCTGTGTTTGCCCGCCGCGGAGACCACGGCGCCCAGGTAGCGCACCAGCATGTCCTGGCGTGCGCTCTCAGCGGGCCTCCAGGGCCGGGACGGCACAGACCGGCGGGCCTCCGCGCCGGTGGCGAAGTTCTCGTGCTGGTTCACGGCGGCCTCCTGACTCCGTCGGGTTGCCTACCGTTCCAGTCTTGCGCTCGGCCGTCGGCCGTCTAGAGCCGAACGGCCCTGTGGGACGGCGTGACGGCCCTGTCCCGGTGCGGGTCCGGGCGAGGACGGTGAAACTGAAGGAGCAGTCGAGCCGACCGGCAGGAGGCCGGGACATGAGCCTGCGGGACTTCCTGGAGCGGTTCCGTCCGACCGGGACACCTGGAGCGGCCGCTACCGGCGTGCCTCCCGACCGTGCGGCGGAACGTGCCGCAGAACTGGCACCGGCTCTCGCCCGGCTGACGGACGTTCAGCGGGAGGCCGACCGGATCCGTACGGCTGGGGAAGAGGCCGCCGGGACGATCCGGCGGGAGGCCGAGCGCGAGGCCGCGGACATCGTGGCGGCTGCCCGGGCGCGGGCTCTCGCGGTACGGCGCCAGGCCGCCGAACCCGTGGTGCAGGACGCGCTGCGGGAGGCGGATGCCGTCCGCGCCGCGGGGGAGCGGGCCGCCGACGCGGTGCGGGAGCGCGGCCGGGCGGGGCTGCCCCCGCTGGTGGAGGAGGCGGTGGCGCAGGCGCTGCGTCCGGTGGCCAGGGCGGACGCGGGGCCGTGAGCGCCGGATGGGTGGCCGGAGCGGTCCGGGCGCGGACGCTGGTCGACCGGTACCCGGGTGCGGCCGGGTCCAAGGACATCTCGGCGTGCCCGTCCCTCGACGAGGCGCTGCGACGGCTCGCCGGAACACCGTACGTCAAGTACGCACGCGAGGCGCGCGGGCTGTCCGAGGCCCAACGCGCGGTCTCCGCGACGCTGCTGTGGCATCTGCGGGTGCTGGCGGGCTGGCTGCCGCGGGGCGGGGCACGGCTGCTCGTGCCGCTCGCCTCGGGGTTCGAGGTCGCCAACGTGACCGCCCGGCTGCGGCCGTCGGACGGCCACGACTCGGGCGCCCCGCAGCCGCCGTACCGGCTCGGGGCGCTGGAGACGGCCTGGCGGCGCCTTGCGGAGGCCCGGACACCGGCGGATCTGCGCGCGGCACTCGCCGCCTCCCCATGGGGCGACCCGGGCGGTGACACACCCTGGGCGCTGGTCACCGGTATGCGGATGGCCGCCGTGCGACGCACCGCCGTCTCCGTGCCGCAGGCGCGGGGCTGGGCGGTCGCCCGCGCGGCTCTGCTGACGGCGCGTGAACTGTTCGTGCAAGGCCGCTCCCTCCCGGAGCCGGTAAGACGGAACGCGGCCGGACTGCTGGGGACACGGGCGCCGGCCGCGGCCTCGTACCAGGAGTTCCGTGACGGTCTGCCGGCGCCGGCCCGGCGCCTCCTGGCGGACGTCGCGGAGCCGGAGGGGCTGTGGCGGGCCGAGGCCCGCTGGTGGCGCACGGTCGAGGACGACGGGGCGGCTCTCCTGCGGGACGGCCGGCACGGGCCCGACGTGGTCGTCGGCGTGGTCGCGGTGCTGTCCGTGGATGCCTGGCGGGTGCGCGCCGCCCTGGAGTCGGCGGCCCGGGGCGGACGGCTCGGGGAGGCGTTCGATGCCCTGGCCTGAGGGGATGACACCCGTCCGGATGCGCCGCGTCGCGGTGGTCGTGCCGCGGGCGGCACTGCGGGACGCGCTGGTGCGGATCGCGGAAGCCGGCTGCGTGGAGCTGGACCGCGCCGAGGAGACGGCCCCGGGACCCGCGGCGTCGCGGTTGCGGCGGCTTCAGGGGCGTGGCGGCCCGGAGTCCGTAGGCGGCGGGGCCACCCTGGCCGTCTCGGCACCCGACCTGGACCGGCTCGAAGAGCACCGGGAGACGGGGCTGCTGGCCGGGGAGGCCGAACTGGAGGAGCGCGCGGAAGGCGCCGTACGGCAGGGCGAGGTGTCGGCGCTCGCCGGATGGTGCCCGGCGGCCGAGGTGCCCCGGGTCGCTGAACGGCTCGCGGCGGCGGGCGGCGCGCTGCTCCCGCTGCCGGTCCCGCGCGGCACCGATCCTCCGACACTGCTGCGCCCCACCGGGAAGATCTCCTTCACGCCGCTGGTGTCGACGTACGGCACACCTGCCTACGCGGACCTCGACCCGTCGTGGCCCGCGGGTCTCGCCTACCTCGCGATGTTCGGGATCATGTTCGGCGACGTCGGGCACGGGGCGCTGCTGGTCCTCGGCGCCCTGGCGCTGCGCCTCGGACGCCCCCGTCGGCTCGCGGCACTGGGCCGTCTGTGGCCGTTCCTCGCGGGCGCCGGACTGGCCGCCATGCTCGCGGGCGCCGCCTACGGCGAGTTCTTCGGGCCCACCGGCGTGCTCCCGGTGCTGTGGCTGGCGCCCCTGCACAGCCCGGCCCGGCTGCTGGCGGCGGCCGTGGCGTTCGGGGCCGGACTGCTGGCTCTGGCGCATGCCGCGGGCGCGGTGAACCGGGTGCGGGAGGGGGGCTGGGCGGCGGGGCTGTACGCGGCCTCCGGCGTCGCCGGGCTGCTGTTCTACACGGGGCTCGCGGCGGCCGTGGCGGGGCTGGTCCGGCACGTGCCGTCGGCCGCCGCGGCCGGGGCCGGGCTCGCGCTCGCCGGTCTGGCGCTGGTGGCGCTCGGGCTGTTCCGGTCCACGGCGGGCGGCGGCGCCGGGCTCGCGGAGACGGGAGTCCGGCTCTTCGACGTGGTCGTGCGCACCGGTACCAACACCCTGTCCTTCGCCCGGCTCGCCGCCTTCGGCCTCACCCATGCCGCACTCGCCGACCTGGTGTGGCGCGGCACCACGGGGCTGGCGGCGCGCGGTCCGGCCTGGTGGGCGGGCGCCGCCCTGCTGTTCGCCGTCGGGACGGCCCTCTCCTTCGGCCTGGAGGCCCTGGTGGCCGGGGTGCAGGCCCTGCGGCTGGAGTTCTACGAGATCTTCTCCCGCCTCTTCGAGACGGAGGGCCGTCCGTTCCGTCCCTGGCACGTTCCCCCGGCGGAACCTGCCGACGCGCTCCCACGAAGGTGATCCGATGCCTGTTCCTACGAAGGTGATCCCATGCTCGCCTGGCTGATCGTGCTGCCGGTCCTGGGGGCGGTGCTCGGCGCCGTACGGCTGCTGCGGCGGCGTCGGGCCAAGCACGCCTTCCGCTGGCTGCTGGCGACGAACCTGGCCCTGCTCGCGGGCGCGTGCGCCGTCCTGGCCACGGCGCTCACGGGCCCGGCTCAGGCATCGGCGCAGACCGCAGTCGCGGGCGGCGGCGTCAACGGCTCCGCGCTGATCGGAGCCGCCATCGCGGTGGCCGGCGCCTCCCTGGGCGCTGCCATCGCGGTCGCCTACACGGGGGCCGCGGCGCTCGCCGCGCTGAGCGAGCGGCCGGAGATGTTCGGCCGGGCGATGGTGATCGTCGGCCTGGCCGAGGGCATCGCGGTGTACGGGCTGGTGGTCGCGATCCTGCTGATCGGAAAGGCGTGACCATGGGGACGGTGGCCGCCATCGGGGCGCGGACGAGCGTGGCCGGGCTGGCCCTGGCCGGGGTCTCGGTGCTGGCCGCGGAGGACCCGGACGCCGTCCGCCGCGCCTGGCGGGAACTCCCCGGTCCCGTCGGTCTGGTGATCCTGACCGCGTCGGCGGCGGAGACGCTCCGCGCCGAGCTCACCGAGCCGGACCCGGCGAGGCCGCTGACGGTGGTGATGCCCCCATGACGGCACCCGCGGACGAGCTGGACCCGGTCCGCTCCGAACTGCTGCGAGCCGCCCGGGCCGAGGCCGAGGCCGCCGTGGAACAGGCGCGCGCGGACGCGGCCGAGACCCTGCGCGCCGCACACGCCGACGCCGAGCGAGTGCTCGCCCAGGCACGGGAGCTGGGCACCGGAGACGGGCGAGCGGCCGCCGCCCGGGAGCGGGTACGGGCGGCCGAGGAAGCCTGGCGCAGGGAACTCGTCGCGCGCGCCGAGGTCTACGCGGATCTGCGGGCCGGAGTGCGAGCCGGACTGCGGCACGCGCTGACCGAGGATGCCGCACCGACCGGGTGGTGCGGGGAGACGGTCCCGCCGGGCCGGGAACCCGGAGCCCGGGCCGAGACCGACACGAGCCTCGCAACCCGGTCAGCGCGTCCCGGCGCACGGCCGGTGCCGTCCGAAGGGAGGAACCCGGAAGGCCGTCTCGTCGAGATCGCTCGGGCGCTGCTGGGAGCGGACGCGCGGATCACGGCTGTGCCAGGTGGCGGCATCACCGCCGACGTGCCAGGACGCCGCCTCGACCTGTCCGCGGACACCCTCGCCGACCGCTCCCTGGAACGCATGGGTGCCCGGATCGAGAGCCTGTGGTCCGGGCCATGACGGTCCCGTCGTCGAGGATCCTGCGGGTCGCCGGGCCCCTGGTCGAGACGGAGTGCCCGGCCTCCGCGGCCATGCACGACCTGGTGCTGCTGGGAACCGCCCGGCTGCCGGGCGAAGTGGTCGCCGTCCACGGAGACACGGCCACCGTCCAGGCGTACGAGTACACGGGCGGACTGGCACCGGGGCACCCCGCAGAACCGCAGGGCCACCCGCTGTCGGTACGGCTCGGCCCCGGGCTGCTCGGGGGTGTCTTCGACGGCCTGCTGCGGCCGCTGTCCGATGCGGGGGATCTGCTGCTGACCGGCGGGCCGTCCGGTGCTCCGGACCCGCGCCGGTGGCCGTTCGAGCCGCGGGTGGCCGCGGGCGCGCGAGTGGCGGCCGGTGATGCTCTCGGAGACATCGCGGCGGCCGTGGCCCTGCGGGTGCTCGTGCCGCCCGGCCTGTCCGGCGTGGTGAGCGACGTCGCGGCCGCGGGTGAGTACACCGCCGACACCGCACTCGCCGCCGTGGGCGGGCACGAGGTGCGCATGGCGCAGAGCTGGCCGGTACGCAGGCCGCGCCCCATGGCCGCGCGGTTGCCGTCCGAACTGCCGCTGCACACCGGGCAGCGGGCCGTCGACCTGCTCTTCCCGGTGGCCAGGGGCAGCACGGTCGCCGTGCCCGGCGGATTCGGCACCGGCAAGACGATGCTGCTCCAGCAGATCGCCAAGTGGTGCGACGCCGACGTCATCGTCTACGTCGGCTGCGGTGAACGCGGCAACGAGATGGCCGATGTCATCGAGGAGCTGGCGGAGCTGTCGGACCCGCGTACCGGCGGCCGGCTGTCGGAGCGCACGGTGACGGTCGCGAACACCTCGAACATGCCGATGATGGCCCGGGAGGCGAGCGTGCACACGGGGGTCACGGTCGCCGAGTACTTCCGGGACATGGGACTCGACGTCGTCGTCATCGCGGACTCCACGTCCCGGTGGGCGGAGGCACTGCGGGAGTTCGCGTCCCGGATGGGCGAACTCCCCGCCGAGGAGGGGTATCCGGCGAGCCTGGCCTCGCAACTGGCCGCGTTCTACGAGCGGGCGGCGGCCGTGCGCACGCTCGGCGGCGCCACCGGGTCCGTCACGGTCCTCGGCGCCGTCTCCCCGCCGGGCGGCGACCGCACCGAGCCGGTCACCGCGCACACCGAACGCTTCGTGAGGTGCCTGTGGAGCCTGGAGCGCGAACTCGCCTACGCCCGCCACTACCCGGCCGTCTCCTGGACGGACTCCTTCTCCCGGGACGCCCCCGCCCTCGCCGCCGCCCACGCACGGGCCGGAGACCCGGACTGGGCGGCCCGGCGAGGGCGGGTCGCGCGGCTGCTCGCCGAGGCGGACCGGCTGGCCGACCTGGTCGAACTGGTCGGCATCACGGCTCTGCCCCCGCGCGAGCGGATCAGCGTGCTCGGCGGCCGACTGCTGCGCGAGGCCGTGGTCCAGCAGAGCGCCCTGTCCCCGGCCGACGCCTACAGCGCGCCGGAGAAGACGGCGGCCCTGGTGGAGGCCACGCTGACGGTGATCGACCGGTGCCTGGACCTGGTGGACTCCGGCACCACGGCAGACGCCGTCGAGGCGGTCGACTTCACCCCGCTGCTGCGGGCCCGCGAGACCGCGGGCCCGGCGCAGACCGCCCCGGTGGCGGCGGCCCGCGACACGGTGCTGGCCCGGCTGGCGGAGGCTGCGGCATGAGCGGGTTCGCGGACGTCGAGTACACCGGGGTGCGGGAACTGCGCGGCCCCCTGGTGGTCCTGGAGGGTGTGCGGGGCGTCGGGTGGGACGAGTTCGCCACGATCACACTGGACTCGGGTGAACGACGGCACGGGCTGGTGCTGGACGTGGACCGGGAGCTCGCCGTGGTGCAGGTCCTGGAGGACACCACCGGCATGGACCGGGCCGGCACCCGCGTCGCCTTCTCCGGCTCCCCGCTGCGCGTCCCCGTCGGCTCCGGGTGGCTGGGCCGGGTGTGCAACGGGCGGGGCGAACCGGCCGACGGTGGCCCGCCGGTGCTGAGCGGCACCTACGCGGCGGCCGGCGGCGCGCCGATCAACCCGGTGCGCCGCGAGCCCCCGAACGAGCCGGTGCTGACCGGGGTGAGCGCCGTGGACGTCCTCACCACCCTGGTGCGCGGCCAGAAGCTCCCGGTGTTCTCCGCGGCCGGGCTGCCGCACCTGGAGCTCGCGGTGCAGATCGCGGCCCAGGCGACCTGCGCCGGAGAGGCGTTCGCCGTGGTCTTCGCCGGAATGGGACTCACCCACGCCGACGCGGCGTTCGTCCGTGCCGGGCTGGCGGAGCGCTCGGCCGCCCGGGAGCTGGTCCTGCTCCTCAACACCGCCGACGACCCGGTCATCGAACGGCTGCTGACCCCGAGGCTCGCGCTCACGGTCGCCGAGCACCTGGCGTTCGCCGAGGGCCGCCACGTCCTGGTGGTGATGACGGACATGACGGCCTACTCCGAGGCGCTGCGCGAGGTGTCCGCCGCGCGGGGCGAGATCCCCGCCCGCCGGGCCTACCCCGGCTACCTCTACAGCGACCTCGCCTCCCTCTACGAGCGCTGCGGCCGGATCCGGGACAGGCCGGGATCGGTGACCGTCCTTCCGGTGCTCACCATGCCGGCCGGCGACATCACCCACCCCGTACCCGACCTCACCGGCTACATCACGGAGGGGCAGATCGTGCTCTCCGCCGAGGTGCACGCGGCCGGTACGTATCCGCCCGTCGACCCGCTGGCCTCGCTGTCCCGGCTGATGCGCAAGGGCGCCGGGAAGGGGCGGACGCGCGCCGACCACCCTGACGTGGCCGCGCAACTGCTCGCCGCGCTGGCCCGGTCCCGGCAGGTGCGGGAACTCGCCGACCTGATCGGCCGCCCCGCGCTCAGCCCCGCCGACCTGCGCCACCTGGACCTGGAGGACGCCTTCCGGCAGCGGTTCCTCGCCCAGGCCACGGACGAGAACCGCACCCTGGACGACTCCCTGGACCGCGCCTGGGACGTGCTGCTGACGCTGCCGCGCAGCCAGCTCGGCATGCTCCCGGCAAAGCTGCTCGACGCGCATCGTGCCCCGCAGCAGGAGGCACCGTGAGCGGGCGTGGCGGCCGCATACCGGCCGGCCGGGCCGGCCGGCTGCGCCTGCGCCGCAGCCTCGCCACCGCGCTGCGGGGAGCGGATCTCCTCGAACGCAAGCTTCGGCTGCTGCTGGACCGGGAGCGTGTGGCACGGCGTGCGGCCCAGGAAGCCGGCGCGGTGTGGCGGCAGCGGCTGGCCGAAGCCGACACCTGGCTGGTGCGCGGCGTGCTGCTCGGCGGCGAATCGGCGCTGGCCCAGGCGGTACCGGCGGACCGGGCCCGCGTCGACGTCGCCTGGGACGCGCTCATGGGCGTACGGCACCCCGCGGCCGTGTCCTGGACGGATCCCGTCCGCTCATCGGCGGAACCGACTCCGCCCAACACCGCTCTCGCGCACGCCGAGACGGCGTACCGCGCCGCGGTCCGGGCCGCCGCCGAGCACGCCGCCCACCAGGCCGCCGCCGACCTCCTCGCCGCCGAGGCGGATCGCACCCGGCAGCGGGTCCGCGCCCTGCGCCGGCACTGGATCCCCCGGCTCCGCGGCGAACTCGCGGCGGTGGAACTGGCCCTGGAGGAAGCCGAGCACGAGGAAGCCGTACGGCGGCGCTGGGCGGCATCGAGGAGCGGGCGGTGACCGGGACGGGACGCGCGACGGCGGGCCCGCCCGGGGCCCGCCGGAAGAGGAACGCGTGCCGTCAGCCGCGGTGCTGGATCTCGACGTGCCTGGCCTCGGCCTTCTCGGCGCCGAGACCCACGCTGACGGTCAGCATGCCGTCGGTGTAGTCGGCCTTGACGTCGTTCTCGTCGGCGCCGGACGGCAGGGTCACGCTGCGGCTCATCGCCCCGTACCGGATCTCGCTGTGGCTCTTGTCGATGTCCCGTTCGGTGCGTTCGGCCTCGACCGTCAGCACTCCGTCGCCGATGACGACGTCGATGTCCTCGGGGGACATGCCCGGCAGTTCGGCGCGCAGGACATAGCGATCGTCCTGCGTGTAGTCCTCGATCCGGACCGCGGGCATCGTCAGCTTGCTGGGAAAGGTCTCGAACCACTCCGGCATGTCCGGGAACGGGAACCTCTGCCTGCGTGTCAGTGTGCCCATCGTCGTACCTCCTCGGCACTGGTCGTGTCTGCCGACACCTCCAGTCCACCGCGCGCGGGCCGTCCGCGGTGGGGCCGAACAGTCCCTGTCCAGGTCCCTGAGGTCCCTTCTCTCCGGGGCGCCCGGGTCCAGACTGGAGCTTCGTCCGTGACCTGCCGCCCGGCCGAGGCTTCCTGGTCGCCGTCGGCCTGGAGCCGGCCCTGGACTTCAACGACCTGCGGCGCGGTCCCGGCTGCGCTGTCCGCCTGTACAGTGCCGACCTCGGCGCCCTCGCCCGCAGGGCGCGCGCCGTCCTGGACGCCGCCGGACCGCTGGCAGGACGCCCGTGAGCGCCTCCGCGCCGACCTCGCGGAGCTGCCGGACCCCGCACTCCGGACCGAGGATCCCGTACCGGCCAGGCCCGTCCGGTCCCAGGCACTGGCGGAGCTGACCGCGCGGGTGCGCGCCGAGACCGAGGACCGGTTCCTGTCCCGAGCCGCCGCCTCCGCCTGACCGGGCTGGTGAGGCCGACCGGTTTCCGCCCCGGGACCAATGGCCCCTGGCACACCGCACGGGCCGGGGCTTGCATGAGATCACGAGGCACATCCCGCCCCGCCGTAGCGAGGAGGCGACCACCATGACCACGCCCGCACCGAGTGACGACCGGCCGATCGTGGTCGGCCTCGACGCGGACCACGCCCACCGGACGGCGCTCGCCTGGGCGGCTGACGAGGCGGCCCGGCGGCACCTTCCGCTGCGCGTGGTCCGCGCCGAGGGCGTACCGACCCGAGGCCACCGGGGAGGCGAGGTTCCGCCGTCCTGGGAGGAGTGGAACGAGGAACTGCACCAGGGGGGCAAACAGTCGCTCGCCGACGCCGTGGACTTCGTCGCGGTCCGGCATCCCGAGGTCGAGGTCGACGCCGTGCTCAGCGAGGGCGAGCCGGCGTGGGTGCTGCGCGAGCAGAGCAGCGGCGCCACGGCCGTGGTGCTGGGTTCACGGCATCTGAGCCGGGCCCAGGAGGTGTTCGGCTCCGCCTCGGTCGCCCTGCCCGTCATGGCACACGCCCGCTGCCCGGTGGTCGTCGTGCCTGAGCCGGAGCACGTCAGCCAGGAGCCGGCGTACTACGTGGTCGGCGTCGACGGCAGCGAGCACTCCGCCGCCGCGGTCGACCTGGCGTTCCAGGAGGCCGCGCTGCGCGGTGCCGAGGTGCGCGCGCTGTACGTGTGGCAGCTGGGCCACCTGAGGATCTTCGACGAGTACGAGTCCCAGCAGGAGTGCCGCCGACTGCTCTCCGAGACCGTGGCCGGCCGCCGGGCCCGCTATCCGGAGGTCGACCTGCGGCACGAGCTGGTCGTGGGCCACCCGGTGCAGGCGCTCACCGAAGCCTCGGCCCACGCGCTCGGCCTGGTGGTGGGCACCCGGGGCCGCGGCGGCTTCACCGGCATGCTCCTGGGCTCGGTCAGCCAGGGTGTGCTGCATCACGCCCGCTGTCCTGTCATCGCCGTTCCGACCCGGTCGTGAGAACGGCGCTCGTCAGCGGAGAACGCGGAGGGAGCCCGTCGTGGCGCCACGGACATCGGCACGAGCAGCGTCGGGGCGCTCGTGGCGGACGCCACCACGGCGCCCTCGCCGCGCGGCGGGCAGCCCTGGCCGGGAGGCGCGCACGGACCTGGTGATGCCGGCGCGAGTGGTCACCGTCGGCACGGACGACGACCTGCGGGCGGCCTGGGGAGCCCTGCGCCCATGGAGGCACGCGGGCTCCCGGTCATGCGCGCCGACGGCGCGGTGCCTGTCAGCCGGATCCATCAGATGCGGCTGCACCGCCACCTCACCCCGAAACTGGCCTTCGGCAACGGCGAGACCCTCCTGGTCCGCTCCGCACTGCCGGACTGGCTGACCGGGCGCCCCCTGACCGCCTTCGAGGTCGACGGCGAGATCCGCGTCGTGGAGACCACCCGCGCCGGACGCTCCCTGCTGCCCACCCACGCATCCCTGGCCGCGCTCGGCCGGCTGCGCGGCTTCCTCGACAAGGAGCTGGGAACGTGAGGGTCCTCATCGCCGCAGCGGGCCGGCTCGGCTCGCAGATCGCCCAGGTGCTCGCCGCCGCGGGCAACGACGTCACCATCGTCGAGCAGGACGACGCGCGGCTGGCCGCACTCGCTCACGTGCCCCGGGCGCGCCCGGTGGCCGGTGACGCCTGTGACGCCTCATTCCTGGAGCATGCCGACGCGTTGAGCTGCGATCTCGTCATCGCCGCGACCGGCCGCGACGAGGACGATCTCGTCATCAGCCCGATCGCCAAGCGGGCCCCGGCCCCGAGGTGAGGCTGCTGCCCGGCGACGAACTCCTGCTGGTGTCGCACGAGGCGACGGAACACGAGATCCACGCGGCCTTCCAGTAGCCGGTCATCTTCGGTCACTTCTTCCCGAACCGCACGATCACGACCGGGCAGGTCGCGTGCTGCACGTGTCGGCTGACGGAGCCGAGCAGGGGCGCAGGCGAACCCGCCCCGGCCGCGGTGCCGACGACCAGTACCGTGGGAGGGCGGTACCAACGCGACGGGCGCATCCTCGACGACCGGCGTGGGACGCACCCGCCCTGGCTCGCCCGAGCGCTGACCTCGCATCCGCCGACTCGGCGAGCACCCAGGCCCGTGGCCGCAGAGCGGCCGGGTCCAGTCGGCGCGCGTCCAGCAACCGCGGTCCGACCGGAGTGAAGCCGTCCACCCTTGGATCGAGAGGTGGGGCTCCCGTCGGCGTACCGGAGGTCGCAGACGCCCGCCTCCTTGGCGGCCGTCACCCGGCGGACGTAAGACCAGTCGTCCGCGGCCCTGCCCCGCAGGCCCGCATCGGTCAGTGGTGGCCCCCACTGGATGCACCCAGGCTGGGAGTACGTGCTCTGCCGAAGGGAGCCTGTGCGATGACCTCCGCCACCACCATGACCAGGGTTCTTGAGCCCGCGCACCGCGACCGGCTGCTGCGGCTCGCCCGCGAGGTCTCCTTCGCGGCTGGAACCCGTCTTTTCGAGGAGGGCCGGCATGCCGACCGTTTCTGGGTCGTGCGCACCGGCACCGTCGCGCTGGACCTGCATGTGCCCGGACGTCGTCCCGCCGTGATCGAAACCCTTGGACAGGGTGAGCTCGTGGGCTGGTCGTGGCACTTCCCGCCGTATGTCTGGCAGCTCGGCGCCGAGGCGACGAGCCCGGTGAGGGCCTGGGAATTCGACGCCGGGGCGGTGCGGTCACTGTGCGCCCAGGACGCGGAGTTCGGCCGGGCGATCGCCGTCTGGGTCGGCCGGGTGCTCGCCGGCCGACTGCATGCCTCCCGGTTCCGCCTGCTCGATCTGTACGCCCCCTACGGAAGCGGTGGACTGACATGACTGTTCGCCCGACTGGGTGGAGACGGCACGGAGCGGCCGTCATCACGCCGTGACGTGATGACGGAGGCTGCCGTCGCGGTGGTCCGCAGGGCAGTGTCCGAGGACAACGTCGAAAGGACGGCACAACGGCCTCCGCACAAGTGCGCGGTCCTCCGGGACACTGAGTCCCGCTCGACCTCCAGGGCCGAACGTCGGGCTCGCAGGGACCTTCGGCCCTGTGACATGGGCCGGTTCCGTTCGACGGTGGGAGAAGCGGTGGAGCCGTGCGGCTGTCCGTTGTCGGCCACACGTCCACCCGTCCTGAGACCGACCGTGTCCGGGTCGCGACGGCGACCGCCCAGGCGATCCGCACCGAACCGAGGAGCAAGCGATGCCGCACACAGGCGAGTGGAAGGTGCACCTTCACCTCTTCGAGGAGGACGACGGAACCACCAAGGCCCACGTGGTCCTGGACACCGGCACCACGGAACTGGCCGGGGAGGGGATCGCGCACTGCAACCCCGCGGACGCGAACGTGCCGGAGATCGGTGACGAACTGGCGGCGGGCAGGGCCATGAACGACCTCGCCCAACAGCTGCTGAACATCGCCGACCGGGACATCCAGGGCGTGGCCGGAACCGAGCCGAGTACACGGCCGACCGCCGGATGGTCCATCTGATTCCCGGCGTACGCGGCATCAGGGACCGGAAGGAGCACGCCGGGTGCCGTCCCGCGGCAGCCGACGCGTCCCGGCGGGCGCCGTTCCACGGCTTGGCCCCTCCACCGCTCGACGGCGTGTCGTGCCGCCCGAGCACGGGCCGCCCAGCGGACCCGGAGCCCTGCCCCGTGCGGGGGCAGGACCCCCATGGCAGGTCGGACACAGCGGATTTCTGCGGAGAGGGCGGCGATCATGCGAGCTCACCTCGGCGACCAGCTCGTCATCGAAAGCCCGGCGACCGGTGCCGCCAGGCGCGACGGCGAGATCGTCGGACTCCATCACGAGGACGGCACACCCCCCTACGACGTGCGCTGGTCGGACACGGACGAGGTGACGCTCGTGTTCCCCGGCCCCGACGCCCACATCCACCACCTGGAGCACGGAGAGCTCGTCACCGGCCGCGAGCCACAGCCGGGTGCGGACACGGCGCAGACGGCACTCCCGGCCGGGACGGCCAATCCCGGCGACGTCGGACGGCGTGTGGCAGCTGAACGCCGCAGGCAGGGGCTCAGTCGCGCGGAAACCGCCCGCCGCGCCCGGATGGCCCCCGACTACCTGGCCTACCTGGAGGAGCAGCCCGCCGACCCGTCCGTGGCGGCTCTGATCAGGCTCGCGGCCGCACTGGGCACCTCGGTCACCGACCTGCGCGGCGGAGGCATGGCGCTCCCGCCTGGCCAGGGCCGTGCCCTGCTCCACCCGCGGCTGCGGGACCTCGACGAGAAGGAGTGCCGCGCCCTGCTGTCCACCCACGGTGTGGGGCGCATCGCAGTGGCCGGGTCCGACGGCCGCCCGGCGGTCGTCCCGGTCAACTACGAGGTCGTCGACGACGCCATCGTCTTCCGGACCGCGCCCGGCTCCGTGCCCGCGGCAGCTGTCGAGACGGAGGTGGCCTTCGAGGTCGATCACGTGGACGAGGCGATGAGCCAGGGCTGGAGCGTGCTGGCCGTCGGCCCCGCGAGCGCGGTGACGGATCCGGAGACGGTGTCCGGACTGGTCGGGCGGGCGCACACCACGCCCTGGCCGGGCGGTGTGCGGGAGATGTGGGTCTCGATCCGGCCGACGAGCCTGACCGGGCGCCGGATCACCGCGGCCGATCAGTAAGGAGCGGAGCGGCCTGACACGCGAGCGGTCCGTGGACCACCATGCGCTCAGGGATCCGCCCACCGGCCTTCGCCGTCGAGCCGGGAACCTGCGCCCGTGCGACGGTATGCACAACGGCTCTGAGCAGCCGTGTGGGGAAGGAGCGGTGGGATGCTGCACGTCCCGGCAGGCCGGACATGCGCCCGCTCGTGGGCCGTTCGGCCTCGGCGAAGGACCCGACCGGCTCTGCCCCACTGACGTCCCGAGCGGATGATGGACAGGGAACCCGCGACGCGGCCGCCGCCGTGTGGTGGCACGCTCCGCCGCCCGGCATGTGCGCCGCCGTCTCCACGGCATCGCGCAGGATCGGAGAGGCGGAGACCATGACCGACATCCAGGAACTGCTGGGCGACGAGTGCAAGGACCTGCTGACCCACACCTCCGAGGGGATCCCTAGGGAAGACCTGGTGCTGCCCGGCCCCGACTTCGTCGACCGTGTCGTGGCCGGGACCGACCGCCCACCCCGGGTGCTGCGCAACCTGCAGGCACTCTTCGACCACGGACGGCTGGCCGGCACCGGATACGTGTCCGTCCTGCCGGTCGACCAGGGCATCGAGCACTCCGCGGCGTCGGCGTTCGCCCCGAACCCCCGCTACCTCGACCCCGCGAACATCGTCGAACTCGCCGTCGAAGGCGGCTGCAACGCGGTCGCCAGCACACTCGGCGTGCTCGGAGCGGTGTCGCGGCGCTACGCGCACCGCATCCCGTTCATCGTGAAGCTCAACCACAACGAGCTGCTGACCTACCCGAACCACTACGACCAGATCATGTTCGGCGACGTCCAGCAGTGCTTCGACCTCGGCGCGGCAGGCGTCGGCGCCACGGTCTACTTCGGCTCGGAAGCGTCCGACCGCCAGCTGCGGGAGGCGAGCGAGGTCTTCGCCCGCGCCCACGAACTGGGCATGTTCACAGTGCTGTGGTGCTATCTGCGCAACTCGGCCTTCAAGAAGGACGGCGTGGACTACGCGGTGTCCGCCGACCTCACCGGCCAGGCCAACCACCTCGGCGTGACCATCGAGGCCGACATCGTCAAACAGAAACAGGCGGAGAACAACGGCGGCTACCGCGCCCTGGGCTTCGGCAAGACCCACCCGCTGCTGTACGACAGGCTCACCACCGACCATCCGATCGACCTCACGCGCTGGCAGGTCGCCAACTGCTACATGGGTCGCGTCGGCCTCATCAACAGCGGCGGCGCCTCAGCCGGCCAAGGCGACCTGGCTCAGGCGGTACGCACCGCGGTCATCAACAAGCGGGCCGGCGGCACCGGCCTCATCACCGGCCGCAAAGCCTTCCAACGCCCCACCGCCGAGGGCATCGAACTCCTCCATGCCGTCCAGGACGTCTACCTCGACGACGGCATCACCGTCGCCTGACGCACACCGCCTCGGCTCTTCCCACCGACCTGGGACGGTCATGGCCAGTCACGTCTGCACCGGCTGTCCGGCCCCCAAGCAGGGCCCAACGTCCCTTTCCACGACACCGAGCGGCGCGATGTCATGGAGGGGAGTGAACCCGATGGAACCCGATGGAACCCGATGGCACCCGATGGACGTCGCGCCGGAGGACTGAGGCACGCCATGAACCACGGACCCGCCACCCACGCGACACGGCTGCGCCGCCTGACCGCAGCCGTGTCCGCACGGCTCGAACCCGCCCTCCTGGCGGTCACCGCGGCCGCCCTGGCCGCTGGCGGCATCGCCTGGCTCACGGGGGCCGGCCGGCTGGCCGATCTCTTGTGGGGGCTGGGCACCGTGTCGGCCGTCGTCCCCGCTGTGGGGTGGGTGCTCGTGGCTCTGCGGCACGGTCACGCAGGGGTGGACCTGATCGCAGTCCTCGCCCTCGGCGGCACCCTGGCGGTCCACGAGTACCTGGCCGGTGCGCTGATCGCGCTGATGCTGGCCACCGGCCGCACCCTGGAGGCCGCGGCCCAGCGACGCGCCTCCCACGACCTGCGTGCCCTGCTGGAGCACGCGCCCCGCTCGGCCCGTCGGCGCACCGGCACGGAAGTGACCACGGTCCCGCTGGCCGAGGTCGCCGTCGGTGACCTGCTTGTCGTCGGCCCCGGCGAGGTGGTTCCGGTCGACGGCCGCGTGGAGGGCACCACCGCCGTCCTCGACGAGTCGGTGCTCACCGGCGAGCCCCTCCAGGTCCAGCGCGGTCAGGGCGAGACGGTGCGCAGCGGTGGTGTCAACGCCGGAGGCGCCTTCGCACTGCGCGCCACGGCCACCGAGCAGGACAGCACCTATGCCGGGATCGTACGGCTGGCCCAGCAGGCCGGCGCCGAGTCCGCGCCCGTGGTACGGCTGGCCGACCGCTACGCGGCCTGGTTCCTCCCGTTGTCCCTGGTGGTGGCGGGACTGGCATGGCTGGTCAGCGGATCCGCCGTGCGCGCCGTCGCGGTCCTGGTGGTCGCCACCCCGTGCCCGCTGCTGCTGGCCGCCCCGGTCGCTATCGTCTCCGGCCTCTCCCGCGCCTCCCGCCTCGGCGTCGTCATCCGCGACGGCGGTGCACTGGAGAACCTCGGCCGCGCCCGCACCCTCCTGATGGACAAGACCGGCACGCTCACCCGGGGACGCCCCCGAGTCCTCGACGTCGTCGCCGCCCCCGGTTTCACGCCTGTCGAGGTCCTCCGCCTGGCGGCCTCACTCGACCAGTATTCGCCGCACGTCCTGGCCCGGGCCATCGTGGACACCGCCTGGGAACGCACCCTGGAGCTGTCGGTCCCGGCGAACGTCACCGAGGAGGCAGGCCGGGGCGCCACCGGGGCGGTGGACGGACACCGGGTCACCGTCGGCCGTGTCGATTCCGGCGACGACCGGCCGCCCTGGGCCGAGGCGGCCGACAACCGCGCCCTCCTCGACGGCGCGGCCGTCGCCTGGCTCACCGTCGACGAACACCTGGCAGGCGCCGTACTGCTGCGCGACCCCCTGCGCCACGACGCCCCGCGCACCCTGCGTCACCTGCGGGCAGCGGGAATCAACCGGCTGCTGATGCTCACCGGCGACCGGGCCGCGCCGGCCCACGAGGTCGCGGCCGTCCTCGGACTCGACGACGTACGTGCCGAACTCAGCCCGGCGGACAAGGTCGCGGTCGTACGCGCCGAGCGCGAGCGTGCGGTCACCGTCATGGTCGGCGACGGAGTCAACGACGCGCCCGCCCTGGCCGCGGCCGACATCGGTGTCGCCATGGGCGCCCGTGGCTCCACCGCCTCCTCCGAAGCAGCCGACATCGTCCTGACCACCGACCGCGTCGACCGCCTCGCCGACGCCGTCGCCATCGCCCAGCGCTCCCGGCACATCGCCGTCCAGAGCGCCCTCGGCGGCATGCTGATGTCCCTGGCCGCCATGGGCGTGGCCGCCGCGGGTCTCCTGCCGCCCGCCGCCGGCGCCCTGCTGCAGGAGGGCATCGACGTCGCCGTCATCCTCAACGCCCTGCGCGCCCTGCGCGTCGACCAGACCGCACGACCAGCCCTCACCCCCGTCGCCGAAGCCCTCGTCCACCGCTTCGCCGCCGAACACGCCGACCTCCAGGACGTCCTGGAAGCCGTCCGCGACGCCGCCGACCGCCTCTCGGACACCCCCGGGCCCCAGGCTCTGACGGCCGTCGAGGAGACACACCGGCTGCTCACCGAGCGTCTCCTTCCGCACGAGTACGCCGAGGAACACGAGCTCTACCCCGCTCTCGCGCCGACCCTCGGCGGCCCCGAGGCCACCGCCACCATGAGCCGCGCCCACACCGAGATCGAACGCCTCTCCCGCCGCATCGCCACCCACCTGCAACTGGCCCACTCTGACGGCGGCCTGGCCCCCGAACAACTGGACGACCTGCGCTCCTGCCTCTACGGCCTCAACACCGTCCTGCGCCTGCACTTCACCCAGGAGGAGGAGAACTACTTCTCCCTCGCCCCCTGACCCCGTGCGCGAGCGCGGCAAGAAAGGCCGAGTGGTCCAGGAACAGGGCCGAGGAGCCCTTGGGGGCCGCGCCCGGCCGAGGCCACCCTGAACACATAGGACACTGTTCGAACCTTGCACTTGGAAGGGGGCCCGGTGATGTACTACTGGGATGGCGGCTGGGCATGGATGGCCTTCGCGCCCCTGCTGGGGATCGCGCTGATCGCCCTCGCCGTGTGGGCAGTGATCCGCCTGACCCACGGTGCCTCCGGGGGCGCCTCAGGTCGCGGCCGCGGCTGGGAAGGCCACGAGTACCGGGAGACCCCGGAGGAGATCCTCGACCGTCGCTACGCCTCGGGAGAGATCGACACCGACACCTACACCGAGGCGCGCGACCGCCTGGCGGCCCACCGGTCAAGCCCACGGTGACCGCTCCACAGGTGCACCCGTCTACACGCGGCAGCCCGAACGTGTCGAAGGCCTGCACCATCACCTCAGCCGACGAAGCGTCCGGACCCGGCGGGCCGCCGCATTCCGCCTGCTGTCTGGGCACGGGCGGAGACGCTGCCGGCCGGCCACGGCGGCCGCGCCGTATTCCTTGCCCGTTTCCTCCCCGCCGTCCGCACCCTCGCTCCTCACTGCGCGGGCGCCGCCCGTCTGCCCTACCACCGCATCGCGCCGTAGAGCGTCACCGCAGCCAGGAGGAAGGAGCGGCGTGACCGTCCTGTGTCAGCGATGAGTGAGTCAACCCGCGCGACGGCTACCGGCCGCCCGAGTGGGACACCCGGGCCGGGCTGACCGGCGCACGGCACCCGTGCGAAGCCAGCCCTCACCACCTTGGGTCCCGGCGGGAACTCACTCCTCGATCCGCAGGCAACCCCACGTCTGCGGGCCGACGATGCCGTCCTGCTGCGACGGGGGGAACTGGCAGCGTGCCTGCACACGCTTCACTGCCGCGACCGTGTCGGGCCCGTAGACGCCGTCGAGCGCACTGGGTCCCTGCCCGTGGTAGTCGGTGAGACACTGGATCTCCTTGACCCTGTCCCCACTCGCCCCGGGGTAGACCGTGACGTTCCAGGCCCACGAGTATCCGGCCGTCATGCCGGCGTAGTTGGTCGTCTCCTTCCACCACACCAGGCAGCGGCTGTCCGGCCGCAACGGCGTGGACGCCGTCCCGTGAGCGAGGGGCCGCGCGGCCGTGGCCGAGGAGTGCGCCGACGCAGCTGCCGAGGCTGCTCCGGCGCTGCCTCCGAGGAAGACCGTGAGGGCTGCCCCCGTCGCGAGGAGGAGACGTGTCGAGCCGGTCATGTGCGTCCTTTCGTCAAATGGAGTGCTTCTTCGAGGAGGAGAGCGGCCGGGGACACCCCTCCGGCCGGGCTCCGGCGTACGGCGGTCAGTCGGTGCTGGGGACGTACAGGTAGCAGCCCGCGCCGACGTAGCCGAGCATCTGGTCCCCGGTCTGTGGACCGACGACGCCGTCCACACTCAGGTGCGGGGATTCGCCGGTCTGGTTCCACCACTGCTGGAAGGTCCTGATGCCCGAGTAGGTCTGGGGACCGAACACACCATCGACGGTCACATGGGCGGGAGCAGGCGAGTTGTCTATGGCCTCTTGGACACACACCACCCCGTCGTGCGTGTTCGCGTAGCCGTATCCGATCCAGCCTGCGGTGGTCGAGGCGCCGGCCGTGCCGACCAGTCCCGTCAGGGCGCCCACCAGGGCCGCGCCCGTCACGGCCGTCCGGCGAAGTGCTCGTGGGTTCGGCAATTCCTTCCCTCCTCGGGGTCGCTTGCGTATGACGGCGGTCTGCGGTGCTCCGCAGCGGTCAGGCGGACCGCAGGGCACGCCTGATGAATGTCCTCCCCGCTGTGATCGATCCGGGTGGGCTAGCACTCTTCCCCGACGTAGTCGGCCCACCTGCTGAACGCCCCCTCGGTTCCTGGCCCGACAATTCCGTCGACCGCACCGGTGTAGTAACCCCAGTTCCTGAGGAGCTTCTGGAATCCCTTCACCGTGCCGCTGCCGACAGTTCCGTCGATCGGACCGGTGTACCAGCCGTTGAATGTGAGATAACGCTGCAGCGCTTTCCAGCTGTTGGTGCCCAGCAGCCCGTCGTACGGGCCGTCGTAGCCCCATTCGTTGTTGTGCAGCCAGCACTGGACTCCGCGGGCCTGTTCGGTATTCAGGCCCCAGTTGGTGCTGGAGAGCGCGGCGGCAGTCCCCGAACTCGTGAACTGCTCCGAGGCGGGTGCGGACGCCGCGTAGCCGACGCCCGCAGCCGCAAGGCCTCCGGCGGCAAGGCCGGCCACGGCAGTGACGCTGACGAGTGTCCTCGACAGAACATGGGGCCGCATTCGGTTCCCCTTCCGGGCAGTGTGCCGCCGCCTGGTGCGGCGGGCGCGCAGGTGGAGATTCGGTCAGCCCGGACGCCGGCAGGCGCGACCTCTGAGCGGCTCGCGGGATCGGCTGCCGGACGGGCGACACGAGCGTGCCCGATGGGCAGGGCACCTTGTCCGGCGTGCAGGGCGACGTGAGACGTCTCGGGACGTCTCTCCCTGTGACCTGCGCAGATGCGGCCGGCGGGACGATTCCCGGGAAAGAAACAGGCTTCCCGTACCGTTTGCGGCGATGACCGAATCGAGCACATGAAAGAGGTCTGCCGGACGGTATGGGCCATGCGCGCGGCTGAACGAGGGGAGACTCATGCCGGTCTGACGGCGCGGACGTTCCGCAACTCACGAAGGAGCCGGGGAGGCGCGGTGAAATGGAGGGCACTGCCTGAGTCTCTTGATCCGCATACGCGGCAACTCGTGGTGGAGTTGCGCCGGCTCAAGGATCACAGCGGGCTCAGCCTGAAATCGCTCCAGGCCAAGACGCCTTTCAGCAGTTCATCCTGGGAGCGCTATCTGAACGGCAAAGTGCTGCCACCACAAGCCGCTGTCGAGGCGCTGGCCGTGCGGGCCGGCGCAGACGTCGCGTCGTTGCTGGCACTGCGGGACGCCGCGGAAAGGACCTGGACCGCAGCTGGGATGACGGCGGAGAACGGGTCGAGCACACGGGAGAGGGATCCCGGTCCGAAGATCCGGGTGGCGGCGCTGTCCGTTGCCGCGGGCGCGCTGCTGCTTTCCGCGATCGGCTCGGTCTTGTTGATCACCGCTCCATGGCAGGATCCGCCCCGGACGGCCGGTGGGGGAGGGGTAGGAAAATACACCTGCACGTACACCCGGCGCGGCGACCAGTTGTTCGCCGGTAACAGCACCACCACGTCCCGCTTGGTCATGCTCAATACGACGGGCCCCGACGCCGCGGAAGTGCAGTGCCTGCTTCGGCGTCACAAACTCTCACCCGGAGACGTCGACGGGTACTTCGGCGCACACACCGAGACGGAGGTCAGACGGTTGCAGCGGCTGGACCACGTAACAGCAGACGGGGTGGTCGGCGAGCAGACGTGGGCGTTGTTACGGCATGTGGAATAGAAGAGGACGGGGAAGGAGCGCGGAATTGGCGTACTCTTCGCCTCGCCGGCAACGGCTTCCGCAGGATCTGCCCGCAGCCTGCTCACGTCTCGTCACCTGTATGCGCGACCTCAAGGACGGCAGCGGCTTCACCCTCGCCGACCTGGCGCAGGCGACAGCCATCAGCAGGTCGTCCTGGGAACGCTACCTCAACGGCAAGCAGTTCCCGCCCCGGCATGCCGTCCAGGCCCTGTGCAGGGCAGTTGACGAGGCAGAGGACGAACTCCTGACGCAGTGGGCGCTGGCGGACGCGGCCTGGAGCGGACGCGGGCACCCAACGCCCGCTGTCTCGGGCTCGGCGTCCCCGCCCGGTTCCGACGACGGTATCTCTGGGCTCGACAGCCCCGTACGTGAAGGGCCGTCCGCGGTACAACGCGTCAGCCGCACCCGCAGAGTGCTGCTGGCGGCATCCGCCGTGATCGACCAGCGCCCCACGAGCACTGCGGTCGCGGTGGTCCTCCTGTGCAGTGCCATGGTGGTGCCCGCCGCCGTCAGCTATGCATCTCGCACCGCCGCCTCTCAGTCGGCCGCCCGCCCGCCGATCTGTCAACTGCGCTCGTGCGAGGGGCGGAACCCGCGCACGACGGCGTGCGAGGATCCGGTCACCCTGGCGTCCCACACGGCGGCCGACGGCACCCGGCTCGAAATCCGGCTCAGCCCGAGCTGCCGGGCCGGGTGGATCCGCGTCTCGCCCACGCACTCTGGCTTTCGCGTCGAGATCACCGGCCCGGACGCGCGCGAGCAGAGCGTCGACGAAACAGCACGGCCGGCCGGCGACGAAGTGACGACAACCACCATGATCGCCGCCCCGCACCCCTCCCACCTGCGCGCGTGCTACTACCCCTCCCTCGGATCTCCCGGCAGGGAGTGCTTCGACGGAGGCGCGGCGAGCCCGAAATGACACGTGTCAGAGGGCAACACAACCAGAGGGCAGAGCCCGACGACCGCCGTTCCGCGCCGGCCCCCTACGGGGCCTCGCACACCCCAGGTGCGGCGCGTGCTCCCGGCCGGCCCGTCACACGTAGGGCAGTCGGACTGCCACCTGCTCATGTGTGAGAACCGCGGACCACCGCCAACCCGCCGACCCGGGTCGCGATGCCCGCCGGACCGCGTCGGGCCGAAGCGAGCACGCTGGCCGGCCGACCGAGGCTGTCGCCCTGCTCCACCTCGATCGCGATCGTCCGCGCCCCAGTCGCGTCGAGCAGGTGGGCGGCCAGGCAGCCGGTGCTGTTGGCGTTGGCCACGTCCTCGTCGACACCGATCGCCGGCGCGAACATCCGCGCCGCACCCGGCCGGTCGTCCACCGGCGGTACGTACACGAAACAGCCGAGAAGCCCGTACCGGCGGCACGCCTCTGCCAGCCTGCCGAGGTGTGGGCGGACTCCGAGCAGCGCCGACCGGTCCTGGACCGGTACCAGCATGCGCGGTGCGCCGGGCGCGGCGATCCGTGGCGCGTCCGTCGGATGCCGATCGTCCTCGGTGAGCCCGATCGCGGCGACGATCGCGGCGCGCTCCTCAGGTTCCGGGTGCCGCAGCGCGACGAGGCCCTGGTCGAACCACACCTCGATGCCGGCGGGGCGGCGGATCGCGACGGTGTCGAACGTGCGGCCGCCGGTGTGCTGGCGGTCGTTCAGCTCGCCCCGCGCGGTGCGGGTCAACCGGACGGCCTGCGCGGCGACGGTGCCGTGGCCGCAGCCGGACAGTTCGCCGGTGGCGGTGAAGAACCGGACGGGCCAGCCGCCGTCCGGCGTCCGCTCCGGGCCGAGGAACGCCGCGTGCGAGGTGCCGGCCGCGGCAGCGACCGCACACCGGTCCGCGTCCGTCGCCGCCGGGTCGTCGTCGGTGTCGGCCGTGGGGCTGCCGCCCCGGCCGTCACGCCGCACACACGCATCAACCACCGTGACACCGGTCCAGGACATCGGCCCACCTCTGACGCTCAACTGACCGGCAACCGCGAACGGCGTCCGGCGACAGCCGGGAACGGCCCCAACGGCCGACCGAACGGGTCCCCGATCGTAACCGCCCGTCTCAACCGGTGCCGTCCCGCACCGGATAGTGGATGACGACCGCACCGCCGGTGGCGTAGTTGGCGACATCGGCGGCCACCCGCCGCCCGTGCGGCGACGCTCGCGCCGCGGCCATGGCGGCGGCGTCGGCGAAGTCGCCTTCGAAGACCGCGAAATACGCCGCTTCCCCCGTGGTCGCCGCCACGTCGAAGCTGTACCGCCACGCAAGGAGGCCGGGCCAGTTCATGATCAGCGGGAGGTGGTTGGTCACGTAGTAGTCGCGGAAGTGTTCAGGGTCGGCAGGTTGGGAGTACAGGACGACCAACTTGTGCACGACGGCCTCCGTCCGGATCAGGGTGGGCGGGCTGGGGGTACGGGACGACCGACTCGTGCACGACGACCTGTCGTGCCTCGGCGTGCTTCCAGGCCGTGCTCATCGGCTGGTCCCGGTCGGGACGGAGAGGAAGTCGGCGAAGCGCGGCGCGCCCGGTTCGTGCGGCATGCGGGTGGCGCGGGCGGCGAAGCTGACGGCGTGGTACCACCCGCACAGCAGAAGCAGATCGAGCAGCTGGAGTTCATCGAAGAACGGCACAAGCCGTTTCCACAGCGCGTCGTCGATGTCGGAACGCTCGTGCAGCGCATCGACAGCGAGGATGAGCAGCCGTTCCCTCTCGGACGTCCAGCACTGGTCAGCGGCGCCGCCGTGCACCAGGGACGCCGCCTGCTCGCGGGTGAGTCCGACCCGCTCGGCGAACGTCATCATGTGCACACCCCACTCGTACTCGCAGCCGCACAGCGCACACGTCCGGTCGATGACGATCTCGCGTTCCCGCACGGTCAGGGTCAGCTGTCTGCCCAACTCGTAGCGACCCCACCCGTGCATGGCGTCGGCCATCGGGATGTTTCTGGCGAACATCCGGAACAGCCCGATCGGCGGGGCCTCCCCGGGCATCATGCGCGCGAGCAGTGCGCGGGCCTGGTCGGTGTACGGCGGTTCCAGCAGGGCTATCCGCGACATCGGCTCTCCCGTCGAGTCGTTTCGAAATCAGAAACGCCGACTGGATGCTAGTGTTTCGAATAACGAAACGCAAGGGAGGGGTATGCCGACGCCGCGCCCAGGAACACCTGTTCGTGGATCCACGACCGGCCGTCCCCTCATGGCCGCGATGGACCTGTTCGGCCGCCGGTGGGCGCTGCGCATCGTCTGGGAGCTGCGCGCGGGACCGCTCGGCGCCCGCGCGCTGCTGGCAAGGTGCGAAGGGCTGTCGTCCAGCGTCCTCTACCAGCGCCTCCGTGAACTCACATCGAGCGGGATCATCTCCCTCTCGGCCGATGGCTACGAGCTCACTCCGCTGGGCACAGCACTCAGGCACGCCCTCCGTCCGCTCGACGAATGGGCGATCATCTGGGCGCAGGAGCAAGAACCCAAGGACCAGGAGCCCCCGGAGACGCACGGAGAGGTGAAGCACACGCCCGACCAGGTGGAGCGATGATCTGACGGCCACCGACTCGGGACACGTGCACGCGGCCCGCGAAAACCCCTCGGTCGCCGACTCGTCGCCGCGTAGAGGGGCGAAGCCGGCGTCCGGCTTCGGGGCGTGTGCGTCCGGCCGGATGCCCAGCTCGTGGGTAGAGCACTCGCCGTACCTCTTCATGTGCTCGGCCAGGTACGGCGGCTTCGTCCAGGTCGCCGACGGAATCGAGGGACTGGTTCAGGACTGGTTCATCTGCGCGAGCTTGCCTGGGCACCGGTGGTGACTCCATCAGATGTCGTCCAGGTCGGCGACCAGATCACAGTGGTCGTCACAGAATCGACCGAGAGCGTCGCAGGTTGACTTGCTCCCGACGACAAGCTCGTCCGTCGGCGTGTGATGCGCTGCGTTACTGCGACGGTTCTACCGACGTGAAGACCTGACGGAGTCCCACGCATCCGGCTCGGCCGGAGAGTCGCCCTCTTGATCTTCCTGATGCGGTTCGGTTGTCGCGGGCGGTGTCCCGCTGTCCGGTCGGCCGTCGGGGCACACCCCAGCCGTGGTTCACGTCACGGCCGCTCACACCACCAGTGATCTCCCGTGAGGTTATCCATGGCGTGGATGAGCAGAATACGGGATTCGGATCGCTCCGGGGATGGCAGCGAAGTCGCGGGCGGCTCATAGTCGTCCCTACCCGCACGCCGATGTCCGGACCAGCGGCCGACGTGCGGTCGTCCCCGGCATGCCCCGCGCCGTCGGCGCCCGTCACAGGCAGGCATGTCCCCTTCCGCACGCCGTCCCCTGGAGTCGCCATGCCTGCTTCCGTCCCACCGCCGTCCACTGCGGCCGACGACGTCGCGGCGTCGCCTGTCCCCGTCTCGGGCCCGGCCCACCTGCTGCGCGTGACGCTGCTGATGGCGGGCAGCTGTCTGCCGATCCTCGGGGCGGTACTGATCGCGCCCGTGCTGCCGAAGATGCAGGACCACTTCGCGTCGACCCCCGGCGCCAAGGCGCTGGTTCCCCTCGCGCTCACCGTTCCGGCGCTGGCCCTGGCACTGCTGGCCCCGTTCGCCGGGGTGATCGTGGACCGGCTGGGCCGCAAACGGCTGCTGATCGTGGCGACTCTGCTGTACGCCGTCTTCGGAACGGCCCCGCTGTACCTGGAGTCCCTGGGCGCCATCATCGCCAGCCGTGCCCTGGTGGGTGTGGCCGAAGCCGCGATCATGACCTGCTGCACCACGCTGATCGGCGACTACTACAGCGGTCCGCGCCGGGTGAAGTACCTCGCCCTGCAGACCATGTGCGCCTCCGCGTCGGCCACCGCCTTCTTCGTGCTCGGCGGCGCGGCCGGCTCGGCGGGCTGGCGCGTGCCCTTCTGGGTCTACGCCGTGAGCCTGGTGCTCGCTCCGCTGATGGCGACCGCTCTGCCCGACGCGGCCGCCCGTCCGGCCGCCGATGAGGTCCCGGCCGAGGCGGACGGCGGTCGCCCCTTCCCTTGGCGGCGGCTGGCGGGCATCTGCGCCCTCACCTTCTTCGGGGCGATGGTGTTCTATACCGTCCCGGTCGAGATGTCGTACCTGCTCGACGACCTCGGCGTGCAGAACTCCGGCGTCATCGGTCTGGCGACCGCGATCGCCAGTGCCGCCACCGTCGGCGGTGCGGTCACCTTCGCCCGGCTGAAGCGTTCCCCCGACCCGATGCTGCCCGCCGTCCTCGCGCTCTGCGCGGCCGGCTTCGCGGTGATGTTCCTGGCGGGCAGCGCCCCGCTGCTGGTCGTCGGAGCGGTGATCAACTGCGTCGGCACGGGCATGCTGCTTCCCGCCCTCCTCACCAGTGCCATGTCGCGGCTGGCGTTCGAGGACCGCGGTCGTGGGACCGGGTTGTGGACGGCGGCCTTCTTCGGTGGCGAGTTCGTCTGCCCCCTGGCGCTCCTGGCCGTGGAATCGGCGGTCGGGAGCCTCGCCGGAGCGGTGGGGGTGCTGGGTCTGGTCGCCGCTGTCGTCGCGGCCGGGCTGCTGGTCACCCGCCGCCGGGCGGGCGTCGTCGATACCCGGCCGCTGCCGGAGCCGGTGGCCTGAGCGACCGCGAGTCCATCGCGCCCGCGATGTCCAGCTCCTGCGCGCAGATCAGCGGTACGGCCGAACGAAGGAATTGGGCACTGGGCGCATTGCAGGCGTACGGGCGGGGGCAGCCGCCGTAGTGAATCGGGTGGGGCCACCGTCCCGGGCCGGTCCGCGCCGCACGGTCCGGGCCGGTCCGCGCCGCACGGTCCGGGCCGGTCCGCGCCGCACGGTCCGGGCCGGTCCGCGCCGCACGGTCCGGACCGACCTGCGCCGCACGGTCCACCGAGGCGCCCTACCGGGCATGCACGGTAGGGCGGCCGCTCGCGGACGATGCCGACCGCCGCCGGAACCGACCCCCTAGGGCGCCGCCACAGGCGGCGCGGAGAAGGCGGTCTCTTCCCCGTCGCCACCTGTCAGGGCAGCGCCCACCTCGGCGGCCTTCTGCCGCAGCCAGATGTGGGCCGCGTCCTGGGCGTGCACCGGATGCCACCACATCGCCTCCTGCACCGGTACGGCCTCGAAGGGGCAGGGCAGGACGCGTACCGCGGCGGAGCGGACCGCCCTGCGGGCCAGGCGTTCCTGGATCATCGCGATCCGTCGGGTGCCCTCGACCATGTGCGGCAGCAGTTGGAAGGTCTGCACGGAGACCTCCACCCGCGGGCTGATGCCGAGCATGCTGAGCTGGCGGGCGGCCGGGGCGTCGTAGGGGCGCTGGTAGACGGCCCAGGGCAGCCGGGCCAGATGGTCGAGGGCGAGTTCGGCACCGACCTCGGGGTGGTCGTCGGCGACCATGCACAGCCAGCGGTCGCTGAAGAGGTCGACGGCGGGCAGGCCGTCGATGACGCCGTGCGGCATCAGCAGTCCGTCGACCGTGCTCAGCACGGTCGCGGTGTTCTCCACCACGCTGGGCGCCGGGTGCTGGAAGGCGAGCCGGACACCGGGCGCCTCCCGGTGCACGGCACGGGCGAGCGCGGCGCCGAAGACGGCGGCGCCGTAGTCCGAGGCGAGCAGGGTGAACTCGCGGGTCTCCGCGGCCGGATCGAAGTCGGCCTGGCTGGCGAAGACCCGCTCCAGCAGTTCGCACGCGGTGGCGCTGCGGTCGCGCAGGGCGACGCCGAGCGGTGTCAGTTCGTAGGCGTTGCCGGTCCGGGCGAGCAGTTCGTCGTCGAAATGGCGGCGCAGGCGGGCCAGGGCCGCGCTCATGGCGGGCTGGCTCAGTCCGATGCGTTCGCCGGCCCGGGTGACGTTGCGCTCCTCAAGCAGCGCGCGCAGGGCGACGACCAGATTGAGGTCGAGTCGGGACAGGTTCACCGGGCACCACCTGACTGAACTTAGGCATTCGTTTCATGGATGGCGCTCATCCACAGGATTCATTTCCGCGATCTGGCGATCCAGGTCAGAGTAGACCGCAACTCAGCGGGAGGAAATCTCATGGCAACACTCGCGCAACCTGCTGGCCCGTTCGCGCTCGGCACGCTGTCCACCCCGGACGGACACCCCTTCCCCGGTCTTGTGGTCCGGGCCCGGGTACTGGACCTGCGCAAGGCCCTGGGCAAGGCCCTGGCCTGGGAGCCGGCCGACGTGCGCTCCGTCCTGGAACGGTGGGAGGAGACCCTGCCCGTCCTGCGCAGCCTGGCGGATGAGGACGCCCTGGACTGGCGGCCGCTGGAGGGCCTGCGGGTGCACGCGCCGGTCGAGCCGCGGCAGATCTTCCAGTCGGGTGCGAACTACCGCCAGCATGTGATCGACCTGGAGGTGGCCCACCGTTCTCCCGACGACCCGCGCACGGTGGAGGAGGCGCGAGCGGAGATCGCCGCTGTGATGGACCGCCGGGCGGCCGAGGACCTGCCGTACGTCTTCCTCGGCCTGCCGAGCGCGATCACCGGCCCGTACGACGACGTGGTGCTCCCCGCCTGGGCCGAACAGCCGGACTGGGAGCTGGAGTTGGCCGCCGTGATCGCCAAGCCCGCCCATCGGGTGTCCGAGGCGGAGGCGCTGGAGTACGTCGCCGGGTACACGATCGCCAACGACCTGACCGACCGGGCCACGGTGTTCCGGCGGGACATGAAGGCCATCGGCACGGACTGGCTGCGCTGCAAGAACGCGCCCGGTTTCACCCCGCTGGGCCCCTGGATCGTCCCCGCCGAATCGATCACCGACCCCGGCGACCTGCGGGTCAATCTGAAGCTCAACGGCGACACCATGCAGGACGAGTCCACCAAGGACATGCTCTTCGGAGTCGCGCGACTGGTGTCCTACGTCTCCCAGACGGCCCGGCTCCTGCCCGGCGACCTGGTCCTGACCGGCAGCCCGGCCGGCAACGGCATCCACTGGGGGCGGCTGCTGCGCGACGGTGACGTCATGGAGGGTTCCATCACCGGTCTCGGCATGCAGCGCACCCGCTGCGTCGGGGAGACCGCGTGAACCGCGCCGACCCCGAGGCCGCGATCGCCGAGGCCGCCAAGGCCTGCTCCAACTGGGGTCGCTGGGGAGCGGACGACGTGCTGGGCACCCTGAACTTCCTCGACGCGGCCAAGCGCCGCGAGGGCGCCGCGCTGGTACGGCGGGGCGTGAGCTTCTCGCTCTCCCAGCGGTTCGACATGAACGGCCCGCAGAAGGGCTGGCGTCGGCGGACCAATCCGGTGCACACGATGCTGGACACCGGCACCGACGCCGCCCTCGGCAACCAGGGCTTCCCGCACGGCATCGGCGGTGCCGACGACGTGATCGCGATGCCGCTCCAGTGCTCCACCCAGTGGGACGGGCTCGGGCACATCTTCGACCACGGCAAGGCGTGGAACGGCCGGGACGCGGCGACCACGGTCACCTCCGACGGCGACCTCGTCACCGGCATCGAGCACATGGCGCCGCACGTCGCAGGGCGCGGGGTGCTGCTGGACGTGGGCCGCGTCATCGGCAGCGACGGCGAGTTGCCCGACGGGTTCGCGATCACCGAGGAGCACCTGCACGCGACCGCAGAGGCCCACGGCGTGCGCGTCGGCCGCGGCGACATCGTCCTCGTCCGCACCGGGCACCTCACCCGTGCCAGGCGCGACGGCTGGGGCGACTACGCCGGCGGGCCCGCGCCCGGACTGTCCTTCACCACCGCCGGCTGGCTGCACCGCACCGAGATCGCCGCGATCGCCACCGACACCTGGGGCTTCGAGGTACGCCCCAACGAGTTCGACCACGCCTTCCAGCCCCTGCACCAGGTCGCCATCCCGCACATCGGCCTCCTGATCGGCGAGATGTGGGACCCCGACGCCCTCGCCGCGGACTGCGCGGCCGACGGGGTCCACGAGTTCTGGCTCACCGCCGCGCCCCTCCCCATCACCGGAGCCGTCGGCTCTCCCGTCAACCCCGTCGCCGTCAAGTAGCCCACAGAACAGGCCGGATGCGTCCTCCCCGGACAGCGTCGGCGCATCCGGCCCTCCACCGCTCACACCCACTGGCCCGCCTCCGCGGCGGGCGAGCCGCACCCTCGCCGCCCGATGCCGCGCGGCCCGACTCGGGAGGTATCCCCGACATGGCAGACAGCCCCACCCGCAGAGTCATGGTCATAGGCGGTGGCGCTTCCGGCAACGCCGTGACCGTCCTGCTGCGCCGCGCCGGCATCGCCGTCGACCTGATCGAGGCCAGGCCCGACTGGAACGCCACCACCGGCTCGGGCATCACCCTCCAGGGCAACGCCCTGCGCGTGCTGCGCGAACTGGGCGTGTGGGAGCAGGTGGAATCCTCCGGGTTCCCCTTCGGGACGCTGGGCATCACGGCCCCCGACGGCACCGAGCTGCACGTCGCGCAGGACATCAGGACCGGCGGTGACGATCTGCCCGCCACGCTCGGTATGCAGCGGCCCCAGCTTCAGCAGATCCTCATCGACGCGGTCCGGGCCTCCGGCGC
This sequence comes from Streptomyces sp. NPDC051987, assembly GCF_040680735.1. Taxonomy (NCBI): domain Bacteria; kingdom Bacillati; phylum Actinomycetota; class Actinomycetes; order Kitasatosporales; family Streptomycetaceae; genus Streptomyces; species Streptomyces sp. NPDC051987. The sequence continues at coordinate 65,892 of NZ_JBFAXI010000026.1, forward strand.
CACCGTCCGCCTGGGCACCACCGCCGAGACCCTGGAGCAGGACGCCGACGGTGTCTTGGTGCGCTTCGGCGACGGCACCGAAGGCCGCTACGACCTCGTGATCGCCGCCGACGGCCTCAACTCGGCCACCCGCGCCTCGATCGGCATCAGCGAGAGACCCGAGCCGACGGGCATGGCCATCTGGCGCGTCGCGGCCCCGCGCCCCGACGGTGTGGAACGCAGCGACCTCACCTACGGCGGGCCGGCCTACATCGCCGGGTACACGCCCACCAGCGAGAACACCATCTACGCGTTCGTCGTCGAAGGGTGCCGCGCGCGTGCCTCCGTCGACCCGGCGGACCACGCCGACGAGATGCGCCGCCTGACGCAGCGGTACGGCGGTGTCTGGCCGGAGATCACCAAGCACATCACCGACCCGGAGAAGGTCAACTACACCTGGTTCACGCGCATGCTCGTGGAGGGATCCTGGCACCGCGGCCGCATCGTGCTGCTCGGCGACGCCGCCCACTGCTGCCCGCCCACCCTCGCCCAGGGCGCGGCCATGTCCCTGGAGGACGCCCTCGTCCTGGCCGAGCTGCTCACCAGCGGCCGAGACTGGGACGACGAGCTGCTCCAGGCCTACCACGAGCGCCGCGTCCCCCGGGTGCGAGCCGTCGTAGAGGCGTCCGTGCAGATCGGCCAGTGGCAGCTCGACGGCGTGCACGACGCCGACGTGCCCGGGCTGATCAGCCGCACGATGAACCTCTTGAAGGAGCTGCCGTGACCGTCCCCACGGTGGACGTGCACGCGCACGTCCTGCTGCCCGAGGTCGATGCCCTGGTGGCGGACCTGCCGGGGCTGGCCGAGGCCCGCGCCCTCGACGCGCGCCGCAACGGTCCTGCGGCCCTCGCCGTCAGCGGGCCCATGGTCCGCGAGCGCGCCCCGCGGATGACCGACGTCACCGCACGGCTGGCCGCGATGGATGTGCAGGGCGTGGACGTGCAGCTGGTCAGCCCGTCCCCCTCGCACTACCACTACTGGGCGGACGAGGAGACGGCTGAGAAGGCCTGCCGGCTCGCCAACGAGGCGACGGCCGCCCACTGTGCCCAGGCCCCCGCGCGGCTGCACGGGCTCGGCCTCGTCCCCCTCCAGCACCCCGACCGGACCGTGCGCGCCCTCGAACACGCCCTGGAGACAGGCCTGCTGGGGGTGGAGATCTCCAGCCACGCCCCCGGCCGAGAGCTGTCCGACCCGGCGTACGAGCCCTTCTGGGCCCGCGCCGAGGAGGCGGGCGCGATCCTCTTCCTGCACCCCTTCGGCTGCACCCTCGACGAGCGCCTGGACCGGTGGTACCTGTCCAACACCGTCGGCCAGCCGGTGGAGAACGCCGTCGCGCTGTCACACCTGATCTTCTCGGGTGTGCTGGACCGCCACCCGGGCCTGAAGATCCTCGCGGCCCACGGTGGAGGCTACCTGCCCACCCACATCGGCCGCTCCGACCACGCCTGGTCGGCCCGGTCCGACGCCCGTACCGGCTGTGCCCACCTGCCCAGCAGCTACCTCAAGCGCCTGTACTTCGACTCTCTCGTCCACGACCCGCACGTGCTGCGGGAGTTGATCCGCGTCGCGGGAGCCGACCGGGTGCTGCTCGGCTCCGACTACGCCTTCGACATGGGCACCGAGGACCCTGTCGCCGCACTGCGCGCCGCCCGGCTGCCCGACGCCGACTTCCACTCCGTACGCGGCGGAAACGCCGCCGCGTTGCTCAACCTCGCCTGAGGAGGATCCCCCCACATGTCCCACCGACTGCTCACCCATCTGCGGCACGTCGACCTCGCCGTGCCCGACTACGACAAGCAGCTCGACTTCTACGCCGGCGTCTGGGGCCTGACCAAGGTCGAAGAGGATTCCGGCATCTCCTTCCTGGCCGCCGAAGGCAGCCCCGAAAGGTACGTCGTCCGACTGCGCAAGGCGGACGAGAAGCGCCTCGACCTGGTCTCCTACGGCGCCGCGAGCGCGGCCGACGTGGACGCGCTCGCCGAGCAACTGCTCTCGGGAGGTGTGCAGTTGATTTCCCAGCCGGGCAAGCTCGACACTCCCGGCGGCGGTTACGGCTTCCGCTTCTTCGACGTCGACGGACGCACCATCGAGGTGTCCGCGGACGTCGAGGTCAGGCAGCACCGCAAGATCGAGGAGAAGGAGTCCATCCCGGTCAAGCTGTCCCACGTGGTCCTCAACTCCCCGGACCTGGACAGGACGAAAGCGTGGTACGAGACCCACCTCGGCTTCCGCCTGTCCGACACGCTCGGCCATCCGCACATCGGCGACGTCATGCACTTCATGCGGATCAGCAACCAGCACCACTCCATGGCCCTCGCCAGGGGCCCGCACACATCGCTGCACCACATCTCCTTCGAGATGCGCGGCCTGGACGAGTACATGCGCGGCTCCGGCCGGGTCATACGGGCCGGCTTCCACAAGATCTGGGGGCCCGGCCGGCACATGGCGGGCGACAACACCTTCACCTACTTCCTCGACCCGCACGGCAACACCGTGGAGTACACCACCGAGTTGGAGCTGCTGGACGAGGACACCTGGCACCCGCACGTCTACGACTTCTCCCAGCCCGAGGTCACCGACCAGTGGGGCACCGCCAACCCCATGAACGAGCTGGTCACCAAGGAGTCCTTCAACGACGTCGACCGCGGCGTCTTCGTCGCCCCGCCGGTCTGACCGGCGACACCCCCAGTTCCCGGGGACGCGGTGGCCCTGTCAGCTGCCCTGACCACCACGCCGCGCCCCCGGGTCCGCCCCTCCCTCCGACAGGAATCCGCCATGCGCTTCGCCGCGTACGAGCATCGCAACCGACGCCACGTGGCCGTCGTCGAAGAGGACGGCACCCTCTGCCCTCTCCCCGGAGTCAGCTCCCTGACCGGCCTGCTCGCCGAGGGCGGCGGCCTGCCCCGGCTGCTGGAGGCGGGCGCCTGGACCCTCGACCTCCCGACCGGACCGCATGTCTCCGAGGTACGCCTGCTGCCGCCGCTGCAGCCGCCCACCGTGAGGGACTTCGTCACCTTCGAAGAACACGTGGAAGGCGTACGTCGCTCCGTCGACGGCACAGCGGGCGTACCGGAGCAGTGGTACGCGGCGCCCACCTTCTACTTCACCAACCCGTATGCGGTGTACGGCCCGCACGACGACATCCCCGTGCCCCCGGGCTCGAGCGTGCTCGACTTCGAACTCGAAGTCGCCGCCGTGATCGGCACCGAGGGCCGCGACCTCACCCCCGAGCAGGCCCGCGACCACATCGTCGGCTACACCGTCTTCAACGACTGGTCGGCGCGCGATCTGCAGTCGGCGGAGATGAAAGTGGGTCTGGGCCCCTGCAAGGGCAAGGACACCGCCACCACGCTGGGACCGTACCTGGTCACCGCCGACGATCTGGAGCGGTACCGGGACCCGGACGGCTTCCTGCGCCTCGCGCTCACCGCCTCGGTGAACGGCGAGGTGGTCGGCGAGGACCTGCTGTCCAACATGAGCTGGACCTTCGAGGAGATGGTCGCCTACGCCTCCCGCGGCACCTGGGTCCGCCCCGGTGACGTCCTCGGCTCCGGCACCTGCGGCAACGGCGGCTGCCTCGCCGAGATCTGGGGCGTACGAGGCAGACAGGACCCGGCACCGCTCAAGCCCGGCGACACGGTGACCCTCACCGTCGAGGGCATCGGCAGCGTCTCCAACACGGTCGTCGCGGGGACCGACCCGATGCCGCTGCCGGCCGGCCGGCGCCGCTCCCGGGAGCGGCCGTGACCGATCTCCACCCCAAGAGGCTGATCGGCAAGGTCGTCGTGGTCACCGGCGCGGCCCGCGGCCAGGGCGCCGCCGAGGCCGAGGCGCTGACCCGCGAGGGCGCCCGCGTGATCGCCACCGACGTGGCCGAATCACCGGCCTGCCGCCGACTCGACGTCACCAGCGAGCGTGGCTGGGCCGAACTCGCCGCCGAACTGAGGGAGGCGTACGGACAGGTGAACGGCCTGGTCAACAACGCCGGCGTCACCTGGCGCGCCCGCATCGACGACGTACGCCCCGAGGACATGGCGCGGGTGTACGCGGTCAACGTCACCGGGCCGCTCCTGGGCATACAGCACCTGGCACCGCTGATGAGTCCCGGATCATCCATTGTGAACGTCGGCTCCTCGGCGGCACTGACCGCCCACTACCCGGTCGCCTACACCACCGCCAAGTGGGCCTTGCGCGGCCTGTCGGCCACCGCTGCCATGGAACTCGGTCCACGCGGCATCCGCGTGAACACCATTCACCCCGGTTTCATCGAGACCGAGATGACCGCGTCCGCCGCACCCGCCTTTCGCGAGGCCAACCTCGCCGGGACACCGCTCGGCCGCACCGGCACCGTCGACGACATCACCCCGCTTGTCACCTTCCTCCTCTCCGACGACGCGGCGTTCATCACCGGCGCAGAGATCCCCGTGGACGGCGGTCTCACCGCGCACGGCGGCGCCAAGCCGATCTCGGACGCCGTAGGCCATTAGCAAGACCGGAAAGGCTCTCCCACCCATGGACAAGGCAATTGCGAGCGCCGCGGAGGCGGTCGCCGACATCCCCGACGGCGCGTCACTCGCCGTCGGGGGTTTCGGCCTCAGCGGTATCCCCGAGGCGCTCATCCGGGCCCTTCACTCTCAGGGCGCGACAGGTCTGCAGGTCGTGTCGAACAACTGCGGTGTGGACGGCCGCGGACTCGGCGTCCTGCTCGCCGCCGGCCGGATCGCCCGTGTCACGGGCAGCTATGTGGGTGAGAACAAGGAGTTCGCCCGCCAGTACCTCTCCGGCGAACTGGAGGTCGAACTGGTCCCGCAGGGCACCCTGGCCGAACGCCTGCGCGCCGGGGGAGCGGGCATCCCCGCCTTCTACACCCCGGCGGGGGTGGGCACCCAGGTCGCCCGCGGCGGACTGCCGTGGCGCCATGCCGCCGACGGTACGGTCGCCGTCGCCTCACCGCCCAAGGAGACCCGCACCTTCCACGGCCGCCCGCACGTCCTGGAACACGGCATCACCACCGACTTCGCCCTCGTACGGGCCTGGCGCGGCGACCGCCACGGCAACCTGGTCTTCCGCCGTGCCGCCGCCAACTTCAATCCGCTGGCCGCGATGGCGGGCCGCATCACCATCGCCGAGGTGGAGGAGCTCGTGCAACCAGGTGAGTTGAACCCCGACGCGGTTCACCTGCCGGGAGTTTTCGTCCAGCGGGTGGTGGAGCTCACCCCGGCCGAGGCCGCCGACAAGCACATCGAGAAGAGGACGGTACGAAGCTGATGCCCTGGACCCGCGACCAGATGGCCGCCCGCGCCGCCGCCGAACTCAGTGACGGCTCCTACGTCAACCTCGGCATCGGCCTGCCGACCCGCATCCCCGGCCACCTCCCGCCCGGCGTCCAGGTGGTCCTGCACTCCGAGAACGGCATCCTGGGCACCGGCCCGTACCCGGCCGAGGACGAGGTGGACCCGGACCTGATCAACGCGGGCAAGGAGACCGTCACCGTGCTGCCTGGTGCCTCCTTCTTCGACTCCGCGCTGTCCTTCTCGATGATCCGCGGTGGCCACATCGACACCGCCGTCCTGGGCGCCATGCAGGTCTCCGCCGCAGGTGACCTCGCCAACTGGATGATTCCCGGCAGGATGGTCAAAGGCATGGGTGGCGCGATGGACCTCGTCCACGGCGCCCGCCGCGTCGTCGTCCTCATGGACCACACCGCCAAGGACGGCAGCCCGAAGATCCTCGACGAGTGCACCCTGCCCCTGACCGGCGAGCGCTGCGTCCACCGGATCATCACCGACCTCGGCGTCCTCGACGTCACCGAGGCCGGCCTCGCCCTGGTCGAGACCGCCCCCGGCGTCACCGTCGAGCACATCGCCGCCCGCACCGCAGCACCCCTGGACACCAACGCACTCGCCGCCGACTGCTGACCCGGCTGCCCGCCACGGCAGCGCACCCGGCACGGGAGAGTAGCCGCCCCCTCGACGCGTGGGCGCGCCTTCACCGGTGAGCCAGGCAGTGACACACGCGGGTGGCCGAACGTCCCGTTCACCAGGCCCTGCTCGCATGCGCCGGACAACCCGCCGGGCGACGGTCAGAGAAAGGTGTCGAGGCCGTCCAGGAAGCGGTCCACGTCGTCCGTGGTGTTGTAGGGAGCCAGCCCCGCGCGCAGTGCGGGATCCACCAGCTTCAGCGCGGCGAAGGGCTCGTACGCGTAGAACGACCCGGCCGGAGCCACCACGCCGCGTGCGGCCAGGTGGGCCTGGGCCTCGCGGGCGTCACGCCCTTCGAGGGTCATCAGGAGGGTCGGTGTGCGGTCGGGGGCCTTCGAGTGCAGGGTGACGGCGCCTCCCAGGGCACGCACACCTTCTTCGAGCCTCGCCCGCAGCACTCGCTCGTGCTCGTGCAGGCTTCCCAGGGAATGTGCGAGCCGCTCCCGGCGTGTGGCCGCCGCACCGGGGTCCAGGGCGGAGAGGAAGTCGACGGCCGCGGTGGCGCCCGCCAGGATCTCGTACGGCAGCGTGCCGAACTCGAAGCGTTCCGGCACGGTGTCGGGGGAGGGCAGGAGCTTGTCGGGGCGCAGGGTTTCGAGGACGTCGGGCGCCGCCGCGAGGACCCCGCAGTGCGGTCCGAGGAACTTGTACGGCGAGCAGACGAACAGGTCCGCGCCGAGGGCGGGTACGTCCACCAGGTGGTGCGCGGCGTAGTGCACGCCGTCCACGTACACCACGGCGCCGACCTCGTGGGCGCGGTCGGCGATGTGCCGGACGGGCGGCTTGGTGCCGAGCACATTGGAGGCCGCCGTCACCGCGACCAGCCGGGTCCGGGGCGAGAGCGCGCGCTCGTAGGAGTCGAGGTCGAGCTCTGTCGTCACCGCGTCGATGTCGATCCAGCGCACCGTCACTCCGGCGTGCTCCGCCGCCTGGAGCCAGGGGCGGACGTTGGCGTCGTGGTCGAGGCGGCTGAGGACGATCTCGTCGCCGGCCTTCCAGCCCTTGGCCAGGTGGCGGGAGAAGTCGTACGTCAGCTGGGTGGCGCTGCGGCCGTGGACGATGCCGTCCGCGGGCACGTGAAGCAGGTCGGCGTACGCGGCGCGGAAGTCCGCGACGGCGCGCTCGGCGTTGAGCTCGGAGGCGCTGACTGTGCCGCGGTTGGACAAGGGGCCGGTCAGGGTCGCGGCGATGGCGTCGGCGACGGGGCGGGGGGTCTGTGTTCCGCCCGGTCCGTCGAAGAAGGCGAGGCCGGTGCCGAGGGAGGGGAAATGAGCCCGGAGAGCGGTGAGGTCGATGGCCATGGGCTTACTCTGGCGTCGGCCGCGCGGACACGTAAAGCGATGGATCCCGAAGAGAGAGTTCATGAACCGTGAAGTCCCAGCCGGACCTGAAACTCCTCGCCACCTTCCTGGCCGTCGTGCGCCGCGGCTCGATGGCCGAGGCCGCGGCCGAGCTCGGCTATGTGCCCTCGGCGGTGTCCCAGCACATCGCCGCGCTGGAACGTGACATCGGCGTGGAACTGATCGTCCGCCGCCCTGGCAGCCGGCTGATCCTCACCGCGGCCGGCCGTTCCCTCGCCGGAGCGACCGAGACGCTCTTCGACGCGACCGCGCGGTTCCAGGACGCCGCCCACCGCATCGCACGCCGTGAGATCGCCGAACTGCGCGTCGGGACCTATCCCAGCGCGATGAGCCACCTGCTCCCGGACGTCCTGTCCACGCTCAAGGCCCGCCGCCCGGGTCCCCGTGTCCGCGTCGTCGTCGTGGAGACGCACGAGGGCCTGCCGAGGGTGAAGTCGGGCGACCTGGACCTGCTCATCGCCTACCGCTACCTGCCCGAGGACCCGCCGGCCCCCTCCGACGACGCGTTGACGATCACCGTTCTGGGGCGCGAGGAACTGGTTCTGGTCACGCGTGCCGAGCCGGCGCACCCGCGCCCGGTGGACCTGGCCGCCTGCCTGGAACGGGAATGGGTCTCGGGCCATGCCCACACCCCCGACCGGCGGCTCCTGCACCGCTGGGCCGGAGAGCTCGGGATCGCACCCCAGGTGACGCTGGAGACCGAGGACCTGCACAGCATGCTCGTCATGATCCGCGCCGGTCTCGCGGTGGGCCTGATCCCGGCGACGCTCCTCGGTGCGGGGCGCGACACCGGAGTCGAGCGGGTGGCGCTGCCCCCCGGGACCGCCCCGCTCCACCGGGAGATCCTCGCAGTCAGCCGACCCGGCGCCCGGCCACCGGTCGTCGACGAGCTGGTCAGGTTGCTGGCGGGCGCGGTGGAGCGCGCGCAGGCAACAGGGGGCTTCGGCATCGGGTGAACGGGAGGATGTCGACGATCACGTGCTTCCCCACCCGAGGTGCCAACTTCTCCGCCCTTTCGTTCGACCCCGCGGATCACGGCTGGGGCAGGCTCCCCTCCATGAGTTGGGGTGCGGGTGTCGTGGGCTCCTCTGGGCCGTAGCGGGCGAGGCGGAGGACCCTTGACCCGGAAGTTCTCCAGGTGCTCCACGCTTACGGTCATGTCGAGGCACCGGCGGCTGTTGCCCCGGTGGCGGCTCACCATGTGCCAACGCCAGCGGGTCCCGGGGGTTGTGGCCGGACAGATCTTCCGGTGGAGGTGGGGAGCTCCGCCGGAGTGCGTCCGTCAGCGTTCCTGTCGTGGCGATGGGGATGACTGCGGAGCGTGGGGCCAGCGGACGGGATGGCCGGCGGGGCCATGGGTGAGCCAGGAGCCTTCGCCCAAGGGCACCAGTTCGTACGGGCTGTCCGCGTCGATGGTGATGTCGCCGCTGAGTGTGCCGGTGCGTACGTCGATCAGGTGGTAGCGGAACCACTCTTCCTCATCTTCGGTCTGTCCGCCCAGGGTGACGATGGCTGTATCCGGGGTCAGGTAGCCGCCGCTCCATTCCACGAAGGTCTCCTGCGGGTCGTACCCGAAGGTCTCGACGGGCAAGGTGAAGAGCACCTCACCGGTGGGGTGGCGGTGGAAGGCGACGTCTTCCTGTCCGTGGTCGACGGTCATGAACTGTTGGCCGTCCGGCGCCAGGTCGATGAGAATCCGGTCGCTCCACGGGTACGTCACAAAATCGGGCTCGCCGGCAGCTGTGATCGTGCCTCTGAGAACGACAGAGCCGTCCTGGCCTTCTCCGATGTCGAGGTAGACGCTGCCGTCCACGGGGTGCACAAGGTGCTCGGCACCGTGCCCGACCGTCTCCAACTCCCACCGGGCGAGGACCTCCCCGCTGTCGGCGTCGTGCACGATCCACTGGTCTGCGCCGCCGCGTCCCGCCATCACGTCCGGCCGGTAGACCCACACCGTCCGGCCGTCCAGGGACAGCTTGCAGCCGGGCCGGTGGCCATGACGCACGTCGGAGCGCGGTTCGAAGTCAGCTGCCCAGACGAGGTCACCAGTGCGCGTGAGACAGACCGCCCTGTTGAGGGTTGTGTACACGACGCGCTCAAGATCGGGCCGGACTGTCGACTCCACGACCTCGTCGTCGGCCTGCGGCTGGAACACCGCGGCGGGTTCCAGCGTCCCGAACGTGCCGGAGTCCACCGTGTAGGCAAGGATTCGGCTGTCGCTGTGACGAGTGATGACTTTCGGATGCCGCGCAGGGATCATCCGCCGAGGCTAATCGCCGGCTCAAGCCAACCGGCGACCGGGTCGTGAAGCAGGACGCCCCCACCATTGACATCGTGCCGGTCAAACCCGGCGAACTTCCCGACCCGCGCCTTCGAACAACGACGACGAGCAGCTACCCAAGGACCTTGCCGCCCTGGCCGACATCGGCGACGAACTCGTAGAAGTCCATGTTGGCGATCTCCAGGTTGCACGCCATGGATCCGACCTCACGGCAGGGAAGGACGGCCTGCCGTCCCGGGATGTCGTACAGGTCGACGACGGTCAGTGGCCGTCCGGGCTCGGTAAAGGTCCGGGCGTCGGCTAGAGCGACCAGTGTGGTGTGCTCGTCGGGCGGGACGAGCGCCGGGACCTGGCCCGACTGGAGGCCTTCGAAGGCAGGGTCGTCGACGACCAGCGCTGTCAACGGGTAGTGCTCCTCGTCGATCTCGTCCGGGTCAAGGTCCGCGCTGACCCAGCCGTCCGCGTCTGTCCCGCCCAGTTCGCCGAGCAGGGCCTGCCAGCCGGTCTGGTCGTCGAAGCAGGTGCGGACCAGCAGGGCGGCGGCGGTGGAGGGAAGTGGCGGGAAGGACCTGTACGGCGGTGTCGACGTGGGCGTGGGGAAGGCCGGCCGGCCGCCGTCGCCCTGGTACATGCCGTACCGGTCCATGTCGCGCACCAGGTCGTCGAAGGCGAGTGTGCCGTCCAGCAGGTCGGCGAGGATCTCGCCGAGCCGGGCCGCCGGGATCCGGACGCCGCGGCCGGGTATCGCCGCCAGGTCCACCAGCAGGGGGCCGTCCCCGCCGTACACCACCGGGATGTCCGCCATAACGACGACCGGCGGCACGGGGCTTCTGCCGGAAACAAGCGCCGGGAGGTTTCCCCCATACACGTGGTCCCATGCGCTGTCCTCGACCATACGCAGCCGCACCCTGCTGCCCTCGAGGACGAGCCCGTCGTCTTCCCGGCGGGCTGCGATCTCGTCGAGGAGCCCGCCCCACAGCGCCCGGCCGTCCTCGTAGCACGTGCAGAGCAACAGCACCTCGCCGGGTGCCGGCTGCGGAAACTCGGGAAAAGACATGTCTCTCCTTCGGCGGTGGCAGATGAGTCAGCCGACGACGAGGGTGGCGAACTCGTCGGGAGTGGCGAGGCGGGCAATGACCGTACGGCCCACCCGCTGAAGTTCCTCGTCGCGCTCGATGCTCTGGAACCTGCCGCCGCGCCGGGGCAGGGCCAGATGCTCGCGGAGCAGGGGCAGGGCCGGTGCCGCGAGAGGGCCCATGCGGTCCAGGCAGCCGACGACGTGGTTGGCCGTCGCGGGGTTCTTGGCCATGGCCGGCAGCAGGGCGTTCAAGACGGCCGGTGCCTCCGCCTCGCCGCCGACCTCCCAGAGGGCCGCCGCGGAGTGCACCCGCACCCATTCGTGGTCGTGAACCAGGAGGTTGCGCAGGCGCGGCAGCGCCGCGGACGCGGGCGGCCCCATCTCGCCGAGCAGATCGGCCGCATCCGTGGTGTGGTCGTGAGATCGCCGCCCCGGCCAAGGAGCCACTCGCCGCGCGCCGAGGGCTGCCGGCACGACGTCCTCGCCGATCGCATCCGGAGCGCAGCGGGCCCGCTGGATCAGGGCCGCGAGCCGGATCACCGGAGCGCCGGTGGGGTCGGCGGCGAGCCCGGCAAGCCAGTCCGTCACCTGGTGCGCGGCCGCCGGCAGGCGCAGTGCCAGGGTGGCCGCCGCCTCCATGATCCGCAGCCGCGCCGCGGCACCTTGATCGGCGGTCAGCCGCTCGCGCAGTGCTGCAGCGGCCCGGTCGGCGTCGTCAAGGAAGAGCCCGAGGCCGGCAATCGCGGCCAGGCGTACGTCCGGGTCTGCGTCGCGGGCGAGTTCGACGAACTCCCCTCCCCGCTCGCGCAGGAAGGCGACGGCCTGCCCGAAGCCTGTCGGCGGGTAGTACTCGATCTCGGTGCCGTCGTCCTCAAAGCCCCGTTCCAGAGACTCGCGGTCGATGTTGACCAACAGCGCCACCACGGCCGCCCGATCGGGCGCGGCGCCATCAGCGGCCGGCTCGCACAGGAAGGGCGGAGCGGCTGCCGTGGACGGGTACACGTCGCCCTGGTGGTGAATCGCATCGTAGAAGCGATCGAGTGCCGTGCTGCGCTCCCCGGCATCCGGGGAGCGCAGCGCCCGCAGCAGCGCCGACACCCCCTCGGCCGAGCCGTACGCGTGCCCCATCGACGCCCAGTCGATGTCATGCAGTCCGTCGCACATGATCCGAACCATGCCAGGCACCACTGACATCGATGCTGGTACTCAGGTCCTGGCGGTCGTGGCCCTGCCACTGACCGACGCCCCGCTGGGTTGTCCTCCAGAAGCTGGTCTGCGCCTACGAAAGGCTTGGTGCCGGGCGGTCAGACCGCCCGGCACGTCGGCCGGTGGGTGCGCAGCTTCTCGCGGTCGCGGGATGTCCCGGCCGGGGCGTTCTCAGTGTTCGAGGGCTGCCGCGGCGATGTGCAGGAGCTGATCGTCGCTGGCCCGGGCGCCGTCCCAGACCGACGTGAGGTTGGTGATCTTTCCCCACGGGTCCAGCTCGATCGCACTCATGCCGCGAGGCACCTGTCCGGTGGCGGTCCATTCGTAACCGCCGCCGGCGGTGCCACCGACCACGTGCCGCACGGCAGTGCCCGGTCCGACGAACGGAAGCTGACTGCCGGCGTTGCCGAGGAACGAGGCGATGCTGCGCCGTCCGACGACCTGGACATGGGAGACCAGGTCGGTGAGGGAGGCGTCCGGTGCGAACAGCGCCGCGGCGTGCGCGGCATCGCCGGCGCGCAGCGCCGTGGCCAGATCGTCGACGACGCGCTTCAGGCGCGGTGCGGCGGTTTCACCGACGGTGGATTCCTTGAAGTCCGGCGGGAACTGGTCGTCCGGCAGCTTCACCGCGTCGAGATTGGCGATCCCGTAATGCCGACCGTCCCAGTAGTCGACCCAGCGCACGATCTTGCCGTGCCGGAAGTTGACGACGCCGATCGTGCGCAGCTCCGAGGGGCCGAACAGTCCCGGGGTGTTGGTGAAGAAGACCACCGCGCTGGCGGCATTCCCGATGATCCGGGTCGGGTAGGACTTCGCCCCGGCCGGCCAGGTCGGCATGTACTGGGCGAAGACGTCGTGCACGCTCTGCCAGGTGTAGGACGGCCAGCCGAGAATGGCGTCGATGTAGGTGACCGGCGACTTCGCGAAAGGGCGCTGTCGGGAGAACCGTCACGATCGCCGATGGCGGCTACCGCGGAACGGGACTCGTCATCCCTCACCGTCGTCGCAGCGTGGACGAGGAACTCTCCGACTGGAAGCAGGCGCACAACAAGAGCCACGAACAGGTCCGGGCCCGCGTCGAGCACGTCTTCGCCCGCATGAAGGCCTGGAAGATCTTGCGTGACTGCCGCCTCCGCGGTGGCGGCGTGCACCAGGCGATGCGTGGCATCGCCCGCCTGCACAACCTCAACCGTCGTCGGACAGGCGAACTGGCCACGCTGCCTGCCGCTGACGTGAGCTGCTGGTAAACAACCAGGTCTTCACCACGGTCGAGGTCAGTTCATCTGCCGACGGGCCTGTTTCATTTCGTGGTCGATGGCCCAGGCGTCGGCGACCGGGCCGAGGTGGCCCAGCTTGTCAGGGTTGATGACCGAGCGGATGGTCTGGATCTGCCCGTCGAGCATGTCGAGGGCCAGGATGTGGAGGACCTTGCCGTCCCGGTCGCGGAAGACCGCGCCCGGCTGGCCGTTGACTTCGTGCGGCTCGAACGTCACGTCGATCCGGGCCATCAGCGGGTAGACGGCGGCAAGCAGTCGGGCCACGTTCTCGGCACCCACGACGGCCCTGGCCAGCTGCGGGGCCTTGCCACCGCCGTCCCCGACCAGCTGCACGTCGGCGGCCAGCAGATTCTGCAGCCCGCCCACGTCGCCGCCCTTCAACGCGTCGAAGAACCGCGTCGCGAGCTCCTGACGCTCCTGACGGTCCGCCTCAAACCGTGGCCGCCCGGCCTGCATGTGCCGCCGCGCCCGAACCAACAGCTGCCGGCACGCCGCCTCCGACCGCCCCACCGTCGCGGCGATCTCGTCGAAGCCAAAGGCGAACACCTCCCGCAGCACGAACACCGACCGCTCCAGCGGGCTGAGCCGCTCCAACAGCAAGAGCGCCGCCATCGAGACCGACTCGGCCAGCTCCGCCGAGCGTTCCGGGTCCTGGTACGGATCGCTGAGCAGCGGCTCGGGGAGCCACGGTCCGACGTACTCCTCCCGCCGCACCCGTGCGGAGCGCAGCACGTCGATCGAAATCCGCGTCACCGTGGCCGACAGAAACGCCTTGGGTGACGCGATCCGGGTCGTCGAGGCGTCGAAGCGGAGCCACGTCTCCTGTACCGCGTCCTCGGCCTCGCCCACGCTGCCCACAATCCGGTAGGCGATCGAGAACAGCAGCGGCCGCAGCTCCTCGAACTCATCGACCTTGCTCACGCCCACTCTCCCTTGAGGTCCTCTTAGCCCCGGCCGTGCTGGCCGACGCGGGCGTCTTCAGACGATCATTCGGTCAAGCGGCGGACGGGGGCAACGTCCCGTTTCCGGGTCCGGGGGCCCATCCCGGGCCCCGGACCGTACCGCGGCTCAGTGGAACTGCCCAACCACGTAGTCGCCGGCCGGCTGCTGGGTGATGATATTGAGCCGGTTCACCGTGTTCATGAAAGACACCAGCATCACCAGGGCGGTGAGCTGCTCCTCGTCGTAGTGCTTGGCGGCCCGGGCCCACACCTCGTCGCTGACCCCGCCGGCCGCGTCCGCGACCCTGGTCCCCTGCTCCGCCAGCTCCAGCGCAGCACGCTCGGCCTCGGTGAACACCGTGGCCTCCCGCCACGCCGCAACCAGGTGCAGCCGCACCGAGGTCTCGCCGGCAGCGGCGGCCTCCTTGGTGTGCATGTCGATGCAGACGGCGCAGCCGTTGATCTGGCTCACGCGCAGTGCCACCAGCTCCTGCGTCACGGCCGGCAGCGGCGAGTCCTTGAGCGCCTTGCCCGCCGACATGAAGTGCTTCAGGGCCTTGCCGGCGGTCGGGCTGGCGAAGTAGTTCAGTCGCGCGTCCATGGTGTGCTCCTCTGTGGTCGTCAGTGGGTACACCCCCTGAGACGAGGTAGCCCGACACCCTGTGACATGGACGAATGTGACCCGCGTCACCCCACCGTCGGCGCGCGTCACATGGCGAAGGACTCGCCGTCCACGGAGCTTCCAGAGCCGACCACGGCCCACGCGCCGACACCCGAACGGCGCAGACGAGCCCTTGGGTAGTGCCTGGGGTGAGCACATCGAGGATTACTTACGGGACATCGCTCAGGGAGTCGTCCCTCCGATGGAGGCACCGGCCTCGTGCGTCGGGAACTTGGACGATCGGCTGATCGTCTTCTTGGGCGTGCCCCGCGTTCTTGTTCTTGGAATCGACCCCCGTGCAGTGCCCGGGATGGACGGAGACGCCATCGGAGCGGCCCTTGAGCAGGAACTGGCCAGATTCGGCGATCAGGCCATCGATGCGTCCATGACGCTGATCGGGCTGGACGAGTCGGCCGAGTCGACGATCGTTGCGGCGCTGTCCGAGCACAGCTGGGACGTCGTCGTCATCGGGGGTGGGATCCGCAAGCCGGAGCCGCTCATGCCGCTCTTTGAACAGGTCGTGAATCTGGTTCGACGGCATGCGCCGAAGGCGGCGATCGCGTTCAACACGAGCGGCGGTGACAGCGTCGAAGCCGCTCAGCGGTGGCTGTGAGCCGGAGTGTGTCGACGGTGGTCCCTCAGGGGGCTGTGGCCACGCAGTTGCCCAACCCCTGAGGTGGTTTCGCCTTTTTTGCCGGGGGCTTGGTCGGGTCGGTGGGGCCCTTCGGTCGTCTGTGGGGCCGATAGCTGGGGCCGTTCATGATGACTTGGTGGCTGGCGTCGATCAGCCGGTCGCGGAGGGACTCCGCGACGACCGGGTTCGGGAAGAGGGGATACCAGCCGCCGGGCGCCCTGTTGCTGGTGATGATCAGGGACCGGCCCTGCCGTTCGGAGACGAGTTCGTAGGGGGCGTCGGCCGGACGGGGACAGCTGGCGCATGGTGAAGTCGTCGAGGATGAGCACGTCGGGCCGGATGAGTTCGCGGAGTCCGCTCCAGAACGAGTCGCGGACGCAGGGCATGGGCCGCTCCGCCCCGGGGCTTGTCCTTCGGCTTCGACGCGCGGGCAGGATCCACCAACGCCCCGTAGTAGGAGGCGAGTTCGGCATACGACTTGGTGATCTGCGGGTCGTAGAGGTCCGGCTTGTCCACCCCCCGCCTTCAGGGTGTCCGGGACCAGGCGCCGCGGGACGCCGCCGAAGAGGCGGAAGGCTTCCGCGTGCGCCATAGTCCAGGTGTGCTGGTCCATGTGCGGCACCGGGCGGACGAATATGTGCCGCGAGGAGGGAAGCACCATACGCCCGCGGCGCCCACCGAAGGTGCGCTGGGTCGCTGACCTGTGCGATCTGCATGGACAGGCCGTCGTTGAATGCGCCGCTCCTGATCGGATACGCGTGGTCACTCCATCGACGGGACCGCGGGTATGGGCTGTGTGGGCTGGAGGCCGAGCACCGAGCACACGCTCCGGCGGAGTTCGGCGGGGCGGTCCTCGGACCAGTCGGGTGCCCGCCAGGCGATATGCCGGTCCGGGCGGACGAGCAGTGCCCCGCTGCTGTCGATTTCGCGGGCGGCGGCCCATTCGCCGTT
Source organism: Streptomyces sp. NPDC051987 (assembly GCF_040680735.1). Classification (NCBI taxonomy): domain Bacteria; kingdom Bacillati; phylum Actinomycetota; class Actinomycetes; order Kitasatosporales; family Streptomycetaceae; genus Streptomyces; species Streptomyces sp. NPDC051987. The sequence goes on from NZ_JBFAXI010000026.1 coordinate 82,302, forward strand.
GGGGTCGGTCCATTCGGCGCCGGCGCCGATGACGCGGACGTGCACGGTCGCTCCGGTGTCGCCCGCCGCCTGCGCGGCCTCGGCCCACCGGTGGGCGTGCTCGGCGTTCACGAGCAGGGTGAGGCCGCGTGGGGCGATCAGCTGGTGCACGGACTGCCGGGATCCGTCGTGGCTGAGCCAGGCGTGGGGGAGATGATGGCCGGGGCGTGTGGTGGGCACGTAGTCGCGCAGTGGGTGCCTTCCCTCTGGCGCGGGTGTGCCGTCGGGGACCAGCGCACCCGCGTCGTAGTGATAGCCGAGTTCCACCGCGAGCTGACTGAAGTCGTCGGCGTTGCTCGCGACCGCTTCGGCGACCGCGGCACGTTTGGCGTCGCCCTCGGAGGTGTCCGCGAACCACTCGGTGACGGCGTCCCAGCCTTCTTCCTCGCTCTGGGCAGCTCGCAGACCGAGTGCCGCGGCGATGCGGGCGTGTCCGCCGGCGTTGGTGAGGCAGTGCCGGACGTTGAACTCGCCCACCGGGCGGCGTTCGGTCTCGTAGCTGTCGAGCAGGGCGTCGGTGGCCTGGCCGGACAGGACGGCGTCCAGCTTCCAGACGAGGTTATGCGCATCCTGGACCGCAGTGTTCAGGCCCAGCCCGCCGGTCGGCGGGTGCCGGTGGGCCGCGTTGCCGGCCAGGAAGACGGGGCCCAGCCGCTGGCGCCGGGACACCACGCCCTCCAACTCCCAGTGGCTGACCGCGTGCACCTCGATGTCCAGGTCGGGGACGCCGAGCATGCGGCGGATGCGGCCGAGGACAGCGGACAGATCGCTGCGTTCGGCGTCGGTGGTGCGGTAGCCAACGTGCGCGGCCCACTCGGTCGTCTCGCGCCCCCAGCGATCGGGCCCCATCGAGCACAGTGCACCGGCGAACGAACCTTGGCCGTCGGGGTTGATGAAGTAATACAGCAGCGTCTCGTCGTCGGAGATGCACTCCGACAGGTCCATGGTGGTGTGCACGGTGACCATGTCGAGCAGCCCCGTGGGCCCGTCCATTTCGATGCCGAGCAGGTCGGTGCAGGTCCGGCCGCCGTCCGCCGCGACGACGTACCGGGCGTGGACCTCGTAGGACTCGTCGCTGTCCCGGTCCCGGACGGTCGCCACGGCACCTTCGCCCGCACCGTCACCGGAGAGGGAGAGGGCGGTGAGCTCGTGGTGGAAGCGGATGTTCTCCGGTCCGCACACGGTCTCCGCCCGGGCCCGCAGCAGGGGGTCGAGGCGCGGCTGTGGCACGTTGGCGTAGCGGCAGGGGCTGGCGCGGGCGTAGCGCTCGGTGTCGGGGCCGCCGCCCCAGGCGGGGAGTGCCCCGATCTTCTGTCCGAAGGGCACGGCCGGTCCGGCCAGCGTGGTGTGCCACGCAACCCGGTGCCAGCGGTCCTCGGGAGGGGAGAGCGCGTAGACGGCCTCGGCCACGCCCATGTCGGTGAAGATCTCCATCGTGCGCTGGTTGAGCAGATGCGCCCGAGGCAGCTTCGAGGCCGCCGGATGCCGTTCGGCCAGGAGGACGTCGACGCCTCTCAGGCCGAGCAGGACGGCGGCGGAGAGTCCGGCAGGGCCGCCACCGACTATCAAAACCTCTGGCGTGCGACGGAGTTGACTGCTCATCGCATGGTTGTCCTTGTCAAGGGGGATGGTCTGCTCCGACCCTCTGCCGGCAGCAGGGCCTGGTGGGCTACGGCTTGGCCCTGACCAGCCCGGTGTCGTACGCCGTGATGACGGCCTGGATGCGGTCGCGGGCGCCGATCTTGGCAAGGATGCGGCCGACGTGCTTCTTGACGGTGGACTCGGTCAGGACGAGGCGCTCGGCGATCTCGGTGTTGGTCCAGCCCTGGCCGATGGCGACGAGGACTTCGCGTTCGCGGTCGGTGAGGGCTGCGAGGCGGGGGTCCTCGGCTGCCGGGGTGTCCGCGGGGGCCAGGACCCGGTGGGTGTAGGCGTCGAGGAGGCGGCGGGTGAGGCGGGGGGCGACGACGGCGTCGCCGGTGGCGACCGCGTGGATGCCGGCGACGAGTTCCTCGGGGCGGGCGTCTTTGAGGAGGAAGCCGCCGGCGCCGGCGCGCAGGCCTTCGTAGGCGTACTCGTCGAGGTCGAAGGTGGTGACGATGAGGACGCGGGTGCGGCCACCGGCGGCGATGATGCGGCGGGTGGCCTCGATGCCGTCCATGCCGGGCATGCGGATGTCCATGAGGACGACGTCGGGGCGGAGTTCGGCGGCCATGCGGACGGCCTCGGCGCCGTGCGCGGTCTCGCCGACGGGGGTCAGGCCGGGGGTGCCCTCCAGAAGCATGCGCACACCCATGCGTTGCAGGGGCTGGTCGTCGGCGATGAGGACGGTGGTCATGGCTGATGATCTCCCGGGGGTACGTCGAGGACGACGTCGACGAGCCAGCCCTGTCCGGTGGCACGTGGGCCGATGGTGACGGTGCCGCCGTACATGGAAGCCCGCTGGCGGATGCCGACGACGCCGTGCCCGGCCTCGCCGAACCCCGCCGCGGCGGCTGCGCCGGTGTCGGCGACCTTGATGTGCACGGCCTCGGCGTTCTTGGTGACGGTGACGTCGGCGGTGGAGCCCGGTCCGGCGTGTTTGAGGGTGTTGGTGAGGGCTTCCTGGACGATGCGGTACACGGTGAGTTGAACTCCGCTGCCGAGGGTGTCGAGGTCGCCCGTACTCCGGTAGGTCACGGGCAGACCGGCCGCGCGCACGCGCGCCAGCAGCGGGTCCAGGTCGCGGATGCCGGGCTGCGGGCCGAGCAGCCGTTCGTCTTCTTCATGGCCCCGCTCCTCGCGCAGCACGCCGAGGACCCGCCGGAGTTCGCTCATCGCCTGGCGACCGGTGTCGGCGAGGATGCGCAGGGGCTCGGCGGACTTCTCGCCGCGGTTGGTGGCGAGGGTGGCGGCGCCGTCGGCGACGCTGACCATGACGGAGAGGTTGTGGCCGACGATGTCGTGCATCTCGCGGGCGACCCGGGAGCGTTCGGCGGCGGCGGTGAGCCGGACGCGCTGCTCCTGCTCGATCTCCAGGCGTCTGGCGCGATCCTCCAAGGCCTCCAGATACATCCGGCGGATACGGAGGGTCAGGCCGAGGGTGACGGCCGCCGTCGTGGTGCCCAGCATGAAGAAGCCGCCGAGCAGCGGATGTTCGATCGGCACCAGGACGAAGACGGCCAGGAGCAGTTGGCCGACGGCCAGTGCGACGGCCCAGCCCAGCATCCGCAAGGAGCCGTTGCGGGCCAGGGTGTACAGGGCGATGAGCGCGGCGACGGGGGTCGGCAGCCAGACTCCCAGGGACCACTGGGCGAGCGACGCCGCTGCAATGGCGAAGTACGTCACGGCTGGTGCCCTGCGGCGCCACCACAGCGGCACGATGAGTGCGGCGACGAGGGCGATCAGGACGGCGGGCGGCAGTTGGTCGTGGGCGTCCTTGAGTTTGAAGGGAGTGTCGCCGTCGCTCCGGTGCAGACCGGGCAGGGTGACGGCCACCACGAACAGCACCACCGCGGTGTCGAGCAGCCACGGATGGCGGCGATCCAGTTGCCGGCGGCGGCTCTGGCCGCGGAGCAGCCGGCCCAGGAGGGGGTGTGCCCAGGCCGCCTCGAACCCGGGGGTCGGCGCGGTGGCCGTCCATTGCTCCGGGTCCGCGGCGGCCGAGGCACGGTGCGTAGTCATGGACACCATTGTCCTCGTGCCCAGGTCAGGCGTCGGTCTTCACCAGTCGCCAGGCGGCTCCGGCGAGGGTGAGGGCCACCCACCCGGCGAAGACGGCGAGTCCCGCTCCGGGGGAGAGGGCGTCGGACGACTGGTGCAGGGCGTACATCGCCGAGCCGGCGTTGCTGGGGAAGTAGGGGTTGATGTTGTCGTAGAGGGAGTCGGGCAGAAGGGAGGCCAGGCCCGGGAGGATGAGCAGGACGCCGACCAGGACCGCGATGGCCCCGGCGCTGGAGCGCAGCAGCGTGCCCAGCGCGACACCCGCGACGGCGACGAGGGCGAGGTAGAGGCCGGCACCGGCCAGGCTGCGCAGTACACCGTCGTCGCCGAGGGACAGGGCGATCTTCTCGCCGTCCAGGCCCAGGGTGCCCAACTGGAAGGCGGCCAGGGCGCCGAGCGTGGTCAGGACCAGGGTGATGGGGCCGATCACGGCGGCCTTGGACCACAGGACGGGCACGCGGCGGGGGACGGCGGTGAGGGTGGAGCGGATCATGCCGGTGGTGTACTCGCCGGCCGACAACAGGACGCCGAGCACGCCGATGGCCAGCGATGAGAAGGTCACCCCGAGCAGGGCGAGGCTGACCGCGTCCTGGTCGCCGGAGCCGGGTCCGGGCGGGCCGCCCTGCGCGGTCGCGTCGGGGCTGTAGGTGGCGGAGGCGATCGCGCCGAGGGCCACCAGCAGGACCACGGCGACGCCGAGAGTGATCCAACTGGAGCGCAGCGACCAGAACTTGGCCCACTCCGCGCGCAGCACCCGCGGACCGGTGACCTTGTAGGTCCGGGAGTCGGCCCGGGTGGGGGAGAGTTCGGTGACGGTCATCAGGCTGCCTTTCGCTCGCTGTCGACGGGATGGCTCTGGTACTCGACGACGTCCCTGGTGAGGTCCATGAACGCGGCCTCCAACGAGACGGCCTGCGGGGTCAGTTCGTACAGTGCCACCCCGTGCTCGGCCGCGATCCGCCCAATCTGGCGGGCGTCGCGTCCGGTGACCAAAAGTTCCTCGGCGGACGAGGAGGAGATCGTGACGTCCGGGCCCCCCAGCAGCGAGCGCAGCCTGGTGGCCTCGGCGGTGGCGACCTTCACACCGCCGCCGCTCGCCTCCCGGGTGAAGTCGTCGACGGTGGTGTCCGCGAGCAGCCGCCCACGGCCGATGATCACCAGATGGTCGGCGATCAGCGCAGTCTCGCTCATCAGGTGCGAGGAGAGCATCACCGCCCGGCCCTCGTCGGCCAGCGAGCGCAGCAGGTTGCGCACCCACAGCACGCCCTCGGGGTCGAGGCCGTTGACCGGCTCGTCGAGCATGACGATCGCGGGGTCGCCGAGCAGGGCCGCCGCGATGCCGAGCCGCTGGCCCATGCCGAGCGAGAAGGCCCCGACGCGCTTGCCGGCCACGCTGGTCAGCCCGGCCAGTTCGATGACCTCGTCGACCCGGCGGCGCGGAATGCCGTGTGTGTACGCGAGCGCCATCAGATGGTTGAAGGCGCTGCGGCCGGGGTGGACGGACTTGGCCTCCAGCAGGGTGCCGATCTCGTGCAGCGGTGCCGTGTGCTTCGCGTACGACTTGCCGTTGACGGTGACCGTGCCCCTGGTGGGGGCGTCCAGGCCGACGACCATGCGCATCGTGGTGGACTTGCCGGCACCGTTGGGACCGAGGAAGCCCGTGACCTCGCCGGGCTTGACGGTGAAGCTCAGCGCGTCGACGACGGTCTTGTCGCCGTACCGCTTGGTCAGCTCACGCGCTTCGATCATGGGTGTGGGCCTGCCTTTCCCCTCGGACTCGGCCGGGCGAGCTCCGCGGCCGGTGCAGTCGACATTAGGAGCGCGGCCGGCCCGAACCGTGGGACCACGGGAGACACTTGCCTGCCCGAGTGGTACCGCGGTACCAATCGGGCGCCGCTCACCGGTACGCCTCAGGTATGACGCGTCGGCGGGTAGCTGCGGCCGTACACCAGGGCAGCGGGACGTGCACCGCGCGGCACGCGCTCAGCCGGTACCCCGCCACGGCCGCAGCCGTACGACCTCGGGTCGGCGACCCTGCCGCCGTCTAGTGCACGCGGGCCCCAGGTGGCCGGTGAAGTGGAACGGTCGGCCAACCACCAGCCGGCCGCGTCACCAACCTCCCCGGACAGCACACCTGGGCTGCCTCGCCGCACCAGCAGGCGGCCACGGCGGAATCGTCGGCGCGAGTGGTGGTCAACGGCCTGCTCGCCACGGCTTCGGGGACTCGCCTCCGGGTTCTGCGAGGTGAGAGAGCGCTTCGGTGTGCGCAGAGGTGCCGGTGGTCGTTCCACAGCATCCTCTCGGCGGCTTCCCAGGTTGCTGACCTTGGCCTCCCAGGTCGCAGGGCAAGGATCGGCGACGTCCTCCGCCGCCTGCCGGCGGCGGATTGACAGCGGACTCCCCGTCGACTCCCAGCTTTCTCCCCGCGTTTCCCCTGGCACGCCGGTCAGAGTCGACCCCGCGCACCACGAGGCGTGGGCGCGAACGGGAGCCGCCCCACCGACCCCCACCGCCCGAGGAATCCATGACGCATACCAGCAGCAGTCCGCCCACGGCCCGGCCTTTCCAGCCGGCGCCACGGGCGGACGTCCCTGGTTCGACCGCTACGCACACGCCGACCGTCGAGATCGTCATCCCCGTCTACAACGAGGAACGGGCCCTGCCCGGCTGCATCCGCACCCTCCACGCCCGACTGCGCGACCAGTTGCCCTACCCCTGGCGGATCACCGTGGCGGACAACGCCAGTGTCGACCGCACCCTCGCTGTGGCCCGCGAGTTGTCCGAGGAACTGTCCGGTGTGGGCGTCATCCACCTGGAGCGCAAGGGCCGTGGCCTGGCGCTGCGCACCGTCTGGTCCATGAGCGAGGCCGACATCGTCGTCTACATGGACGTCGACCTGTCCACCGGCCTGGACGGACTGCTCCCGCTGATCGCCCCGCTGGCCAGCGGTCACTCCGACCTCGCCATAGGCAGCCGCCTCGCCCCCGGTGCCCGCACCGTGCGTGGCCCGCGCCGCGAGCTGATCTCCCGCTGCTACAACGCGTTGATCCGGCTCAGTCATGGCGCCCGCTTCAGCGACGCCCAGTGCGGGTTCAAGGCGGCCCGCACCGACGTGCTGCGCCCGCTGCTGGCCAGGACCGAGGACGATGCCTGGTTCTTCGACACCGAGCTGCTGCTGCTCGCCGAGCACAACGGCCTGCGCATCCACGAGGTCCCCGTGGACTGGGTGGAGGACGTCGACACCCGGGTGGACGTGGTCGGCACGGCCACCGACGACCTCAAGGGCCTGTGGCGCATGGCCAGGCTCAAGGCGTCGGGCGCCGCCCGCCTCCCGGTCCCTCGCCGTCCCGAGCCGGCCGCCGAGCACCCGGACGCTGTCCTGGCACCGGACGCCGTCCGATCCCAACTCGCCTGGCAGATAGGCTGTTTCGTTCTCATCGGCATCGCCTCGACCGCCGGACAGGCCCTGCTGTACTGGTTGCTGCGCGGCTGGTGGCCGCCTGCCGCGGCCAACTTCGTCTCGCTCCTCGTACTCACTCTGCTGAACACCGAGGCCAACCGCCGCCTGACCTTCCGCTACTTGGCGGACGGTGTCGGAGCAGGGCGGGCGCACCTGGGTGCCGGTGCCCTGTTCGTCGTCGGCTACCTCGTCACCTCGGCGGCGGTACTGGTGTTCCGCGACGCGGTGCCGGACGCCTCGGCGGCCGCCGAGACACTCGTGCTCGCCGCCTCCTCGGTCCTGGTCACCGCCCTGCGCTTCCTGGTGCTGCGACTGGCCGTCTTCCGCCGCCGCACTCGATGACCCCCTACTCCCCGAGAGCGAACCCCCACATGACCTCCACCACCGAGGCGCATGCGACCTCCGTCCTGCGTCTCCGCGTCACCGGGCGTGCCCTGCCAGGCTGGGCGGCCTCCGCGGCCCTGGGCGCGACCCTGCTCCTGTCCGCGCTGCTGTACGGCTGGGCCCTCGGCTCCCTCGGCTGGGCCAACAGCTACTACTCGGCCGCGGTGAAGTCGATGGGCCGCGACTGGACGAACTTCCTGTTCGGCTCCTTCGACCCGGCCGGAGTCGTCACGGTCGACAAGCCGCCGGCGGCGCTCTGGCCGCAGGTCGTCAGCAGCAAGATCTTCGGGATGCACGGGTGGGCGCTGCTCCTGCCACAGGTGGTGGAGGGCGTCGCCGCCGTCTTCGTGCTGCACCATACGGTCAGGCGCTGGGCGGGCGAGGGCGCGGCGCTGCTCGCGGCCCTGGTGATGACACTGACCCCGATCACCGTCGCCATCAACCGAGACAACAACCCCGACACGCTGCTGGTGCTGTTCCTGGTCGCCGCCGCCTACGCGCTGACCCGTGCCCTGCAGACCGACTCGGGCCGGCACTCCACCTGGTGGCTGTGCGCGAGCGGGTTCCTGGTCGGCTGTGGGTTCCTCACGAAGATGATGGCGGCCTGGATGGTGCTGCCGGCGCTCGCGGCGGCCTGGCTGGTGGGTGCGCGGGGGACCTGGCTCGCGCGGACCGGGCGGCTGCTGATCGCCGGTGCCGTGTGCGCGGTGTCCTCGCTGTGGTGGGTGGCGATGGTCGCCTGGTGGCCGGGTCAGAAGCCGTTCATCGGCGGCAGCACCGACGGCGGGGCCTGGGACCTGGTGACCGGCTACAACGGCTTCGGCCGGATCTTCGGCGAAAGTGCCGGCGCAGGCGGAGGCATGGGCAACATCGGCGGCGCCTTCGGCGGCGAGGCCGGGCTGCTGAGGCTGTTCAACGACCAGAACGCGGGGCAGATCAGCTGGCTCCTGCCGGTGAGTGCCGTGGCACTGATCGTCGCGGTGGCCGGAGCGGTACTGCGCCGCCGACAGGGCGCCGGCTCGGCGGGGGAGGCCCTGGCGGGCTCCGGATGGGTGCTGTGGGGGACCTGGCTGGTGGTGTGCGGGCTGGTGTTCTCCACCCAGGAGGGGATCTTCCACCCGTACTACACCACCCAACTGGCTCCCGCTGTAGCCGCGTTGACTGCCGGGCTGGTGACCGCGCTGGTCCGGGCGCATCGGGCCGGGGCGCGCTGGGCGCTGCCCGTCGGCGCCGGGACCGTACTGGTGACCATGGTCTGGGCCGTGGTCGTGATCCGCCGGGAGCCGTCCTGGCACGGGTGGCTGGCCTGGGTCGTGCTCCTGCTCGGGCTGATCGCCGCCGGGCTGCTGACGGCTGCGGGGTCGGCGGCCCGGCTGGTTCCGGCCGCCCTGGGCGGTGCGCTGGTGGCGGTGCTGCTCGCGCCTGCCGTCTGGGCGGTGAGTGTGACGACCGGCGGGTCCGGGTCGCCGATGGCCGGAGGCAACCCGGCAGCGGGGCCGGCGACCATGTCGTTCGGCCGAGGGACCGGCGGCGCGTTGCCCGAGGGCCTCGGCGGAGGCCGGTCCGGCATGCCCGGCGGCATGCCCTCGGGAATGCCCACAGGCTTGCCCGGGCTCCCTGGCGCGAGTGACGGCGGCTCGGGCTCCGCAGCAGGAGGCTCCATGCCCTCCTTCCCCGGGGCCGGCAGCGGCTCGACCGGCCCAGGCGGTTTCGGTCGCCTGGGCGGTGCTACGACGCTCACCTCCGACCAGCGCAAGATCCTCGACTTCGCCACCGAGCACTCCGACGGCGCCCGCATCACTCTCGCGATCGACGGGGGAGCCCAGAGTGCGGCCGCGTTCATCCTCAGCAGCGACACCACGGTCATCGGCATGGGCGGCTTCTCCGGCACCGACGACGCACCCTCCGTGCGGCAACTGCAGAAGTGGACCAAGGACGGCGAACTGCGCTACATACTCGGCTCCGGCTCTTCCGGCGGCATCGGCGCCATGATGGGCGGCAAGAATGGCGTGGCCTCCCAGCGGTCGACATGGATCAGCAAACACTGCGCCAAGGTGCCCGCCAAGAAGTACGGCGGCACCAGCAGCTCCGGCACCAGCAGCCCGGACGGCAGCGGATCGGCCGCAGGCGGCATCATGGGCCGCACCGGTACGACGACCTTGTACGACTGCGCCGCCAAGTAGCAGCAGCGGCAGAACGGACGACTGCGCACGATGCCCGAACCGCCCGCCGCCCCGGCCCCGTACCGGCTTCTGGTGGTCGAGGACGACCCCGGTATCCGCATGCTGCTGGAATCGGCGCTGCGGCTGTCCGGCCACGCGGTCGCCAGCGCCGCCACCGGGCGGGAAGCCCTGCAGGACATCGAGGGGCTGCGCCCCGACCTCGTCCTGCTGGACGTGATGCTGCCCGACCTGGACGGCTACGAGGTCACCCGCAGCCTGCGTGCCGCGGGTGTGCGGACGCCGGTGCTGTTCCTCACGGCCCGCGGTGAGGTCGCCGACCGCATCGCGGGCCTCGCCGCGGGCGGCGACGACTATGTGACCAAGCCGTTCAGCATCGAGGAGGTGCTGTTGCGCATCCGCGCCATCCTGCGCCGGACGGACCCCGAACACCCCTCCGACGCGGAGAGCGCCGACAGCGGAACCCTCCGCTTCGCCGACCTCGAACTGGACGAGAACGCCCATGAGGTGCACCGGGCCGGCGAGTACATCCCGCTGTCCCCGACCGAGTTCAACCTGCTCACCTACCTCATGGAGAACGCCAACCGGGTACTGAGCAAGACCAAGATCCTCGACCATGTGTGGGGGTACGACTTCGCCGGCGACGGCCGCATCGTGGAGACGTACGTCAAGTACCTGCGCCGCAAGATCGACCGCTTCGACCCGCCCCTGCTGCACACCGTGCGCGGCGTGGGCTACTGTCTGCGGCTGCCTCGCCCCGGGACGGACCGATGATCCGCGGCCGACCCCGGTCGCTGCGCGGCCGACTGGTGTGGGGCGTCACCCTGCTCGCCGCGGCCGCGGTCCTCACCGCACAGGCCATCGGGTTCCTGGTGCTGCGTTCCTGGCTGCTCGACCGGGTCGACCAGCAGCTGACCGAGTTCATCCTCCCGAACCGCGCCCTCGCCGACGGGGCCGGGCTGCCCACCAGGCCGCCCACGGACTCCGCCACCCTGCCCTCGGACTTCCGGATCACTTTCTACGATGCCTCGGGCGAGGAGCGGGGAACCCTCGGCGGCGGTAAGAAGCCGGGTCCGGCGCTCCCGCCGAGCACCAGCCGACTCCACCTGGAAAAGGCGCGTCAAGCCACCGTCCCGGCCGAGTTCGGCGACGGTCACTGGCGGGTGCTGTGGAAGGACGCCGAGCGCGGCGGCACCACCTTCGTAGTCGCCCTGCCTCTCGACACCGTGGAGGGCGCCACGTCGAAACTGCTCGCCCTCAACGTGGCCGTCTTCGCCGTGACCGTGATCGGGCTGATCGCCGTCGGCCGGTGGGTCGTCCGCCTCGGCCTCCTTCCGCTGACCCGGATGGAGCACACGGCTCAGGACATCACCGCGGGAGATCTGCGCGTGCGGCTGCCCGACACCGACCCACGCACCGAGACCGGCCGCCTCGGAGCCGTACTGAACGACATGCTTGACCGCCTCCAACAGGCTCTGCGGCAACGTGAGTTCTCGGAGGCCCGGCTGCGTCGCTTCGTCGCCGACGCCGGACATGAGCTGCGCACGCCCCTCACCACCGTCCAGGGCTTCGCCCAATTGGCCCTGAGCCATCCGGACCGCCCCGCCGCACAGCGCCGGGAGGCCGACGAACAGATCGCCAGTAATGCCGAGCGCATGAACCACCTCGTGGACGACCTGCTCCTGCTGGCCACCCTCGACCAGGAGCCGAGCTACCGCACGGTCCCCGTCGACCTGCTGTCCCTCGCGGCCGACGCGGTGAGCGCGGCGGCCGTACGGAGCGGGGGCGAGCGCCAGGTGACCCTCAGCCCGCTCGACGCGAAGGGCGGGGACGGCGAACTGGAGGTGGTGGAGACGGCGGGGGATCCGGACCGTCTGCTCCAGGTGGTGAACAACCTGCTGTCCAACGCGCTCGTCCACACGCCGCCGGGCACTGCGGTCGACGTACGGGTGGGTACGGCTCGCGTGGGGGAGACGACAGGAGGCACCGACCGCCCCGGCCGGGTCGGCGGCTCACCGCCGCTGACCACGGGCACGCCGATCTGCGTGATCGAAGTCGCCGACCAGGGGCCGGGACTGCCGCCGCAGGAGGCCGAGCGGGTCTTCGAGCGCTTCTACCGCGTGGACCCTTCCCGCTCCCGTGACCACGGCGGCAGCGGGCTCGGCCTCGCCATCGCCACGGCGATCGCCCGGGGCCACGGCGGTCGCCTGGAACTCGACACCGGAGCGGGCCCTGGGTGCACGTTCCGCCTGGTACTTCCGGCCAGGGACTGACCGGCGCCCCGCTCGAACGCCCGCGAAACATGGTCCGCGCTTCCCGTGGAGGCCGCCGCCCCTTCGGCATGCGCCGGTCATCCGCAGACGGTGGCCGCTGTCGGTGTCGCTGGTGATCCCGTTCAGGACCCCCATGGTGGCCAGAGCGCCGTAGGCCTGGTGGCCGGACCGAGCACGGGTGCGACCGCCGTGGCGATGGCCGCGCGGGCGACCGCGACCGCCTGAGTGTTGCGGGCGATGGCTCACGATCCCCGATTGTTGACCTCGGCAACTACGTCCTCCGCGGCGACGTCTGCGTGTACTCCGGGAGCATCATCGAGGTCCTCGACGCGTGGGAGTGGGTGAACGCGCCGCCCGTTCGACCCTCAGCCGCATGGTGGACCGCGGTCTCCTGAAGCGCCGTCGCGCGGGACGCCGTACGTACGTCGGCCTCACCGACCGGGCGACGGCCATCCTCCGCGGCGGAAGTCAGCGCCTGGTGAAACAAGGAGCCGTCAACAGCGACCGGGACGGCACCTGGACTCTCCTCGCCTTCTCCCTGCCCGAGGGCAGCGCTCACCGGCACGACCTGCGCTCCCAGCGCACCTGGGCCGGATTCGGCCCCCTGATCGGGGGACTGTGGATCGCGCCGGGGGCACCCGACCTGGCCGCGATCACGGCGGACCCCGAACTCGGCGCCTATGTCGGGGGCGACGGTCCTTGGAGGCGAGGATCATCAGGACCGGGGCGGTGATGCGTTCGGCGTAGGTGCGCACCTCCATCTAAAGATGCGGTCGAGGGTGGAGATGGTGATCTCGTTCCGGAAGCTGGGCAGGTTGTGGATCATGTTCTCGATGAACTCCAGCCCTTCCTGGTCGCTGCACATGACCGGGTCCCCGGGTTCCGGGACGCTGTGCAGGCGGATGCTCGCGGCCGGCTCGCCGCGCAGCTGGGCCTGGCGGTCGGCGGGGATGAGTGGTCTCCGCCGACCGCGCCCCGGCCGTCCTCGGGCGGGAGGAGCTGGCGCACCGTCCTTGGGTGCTGCCCTGCCGTCACCCGTCGCCGGTCTTCTCCCCGCTGAACGGCCTGCACGCCGAGGGCATCGAACCGCACGCGGAGATCGTCACGGAGAGCTTCCTGGCCATTCCCCACCTGGTCGCGGGGAGCGACCGGATCGGCCTGATGCCCGAACGGGTCGTGGTCCCCGCCGTCTCCGGACAACCGGTCACCGCCGTCCGGACCGCCTTCGAGATCGGCCACTTGGTGGAGTCCCTGTGGTAGCACCCCTTGCATGAGCGGGAGCCGGCCCACATGTGGCTGCGCCGCATGGCCGCTCAGGCCGGCCAGGCGGTCGAGACGGTCCCCATGGTTTAAATCTGTAACATCATGCTAGCCTCCGGTTGTCCAAATTTGGACCTCATTTCCCTTTGCATTCCTTCGGAGTGCTCCGTGAACATCCTGTTGTGGGTTGTCCAGTCCTTCCTCGCCGCCGTCCTCCTCGCCGTGGGCGCCATGAAGATCTTCCGGAGCAGGACCGGACTCGCGGCCACCTTCGGCTGGGTCGAGGAGTTCTCCGACTCGAGCGTGAAGGCGATCGGCGTCCTGGATGCGCTGGCCGGCTTCGGCCTGGTCCTGCCGGGTGCCACGGACATCGCCCCGATGCTGGTTCCCTGGGCGGCGCTCGGCGGGACGGCGCTCGCGGTCGGCGGTTCGGTGGTCCACCTGCGCCGGTCCGAGACCCAGCTCGCCGCCGTGAACGTCGTCTACATAACCCTGCTGGCCCTGATCGCCTGGGGCCGCTTCGGCCCGTACAGCTTCTGACGTCCCCAGAACGCGCCGGCCGCCGTCCACCACGTTGACGTATCGACCGCACTCTCCGGTGACGTCGGTGCGGCCCGGCGGGCTGTGTTCGGTGCGCCACGTGAGGGCACGTCGGATCTGTGACTCCTCGGGGCCGGGCCGCATCCCGGGTCGTTCGGGGGTGAGAACCGGCTGACCGGTGGCCCGGGTACGGATGATCTTCGTAACCCAGCGTTCTTCCTCCACGGACCGGCGTGGCGCCCCGCACCGCCGGATGGCTGGCTCTCTTTGGTGGGGGGCCCGGTGGGTGTGCTGTGGGTGGGGGGGCTTGGTGGTTTTCACTGCCTGGATGGTGTGGCCGGGCTGAGGGGGGTGTGCTGATCGGGCGGGGTGTGCTGGTGGGGCGGGGCAGGATGCGGGGGGTCTGTTCGGGCTGGGCTGGGGGTGCGCGGGGGTGGCTGGGGGGTGGCTGGGGGTGTTTGGTTCATGTGGCTATGCGCAGGTGGGGGGTGTGGGTGTGGGTGTGGGTGTGGGTGTGGGTGGGGGTGGTGTGGGTGTGGGGGTGGATGAGGTGGTGGGTGGTGGCTTTGTTGACGGCGTCGAGGCGGCTGACGGCGTTGAGTTTGGTGAAGATGTTGCTGAGGTGGCGTTTGACGGTGCCTTCGGTGATGCCGAGGCGTGTGGCGATCTGGCGGTTGCTGAGGGCTGCTGCGGTGTGGGTGAGGATTTCTGTTTCGCGTGCGGAGAGTCCTGGTGTGCGGTCAGGGCTGGTGGGGTGGTTCGGGCCGTCAGGTCCGGAAGGGCTGGCAGGTCCGGAAGGGCTGGCAGGTCCGGAAGGGCTGGTGGGGCCGTCAGGGCTGGTGGGGCCGTCAGGGCTGGTGGGGTTGGTGGGGTTGTCAGGGTTGGTGGGGTGGAGGGTGCGGGGTGGGGGGAGGGGGCGGGGGAGGGTGACGGTCTGGTGGGGGTGGGGGGTGTGCTGGGCGTGGACGGCTTGGATGAGGGCGTGGTAGCCGGTGCTTTTGTGGAGGTAGCCGTGGATGCCGAGGTCGAGGAGGTGCTGGATGGGGCGGGGGTGGTCGAGGGTGGAGAGGACGAGGACGTGGCAGGCGGGGGTGCCGTGCAGGAGGCGGGTGAGGAGGGGGGCGCGGTTGGGGGCGGGGGTCATGTGGATGTCGAGGACGACGAGGTCGGGGCGGGTGCGGGTGACCAGGGGGAGGAGGTCTGCGGCGTGGCCTGTCTGGCCGACGACCCGGACGCCGGGTTCGGTGTCGAGCAGTGTGCTCAGGGTCTCGCGCAGCAGGCTCTGCTCGTCTGCGATCACCACTCGTATGGGGAGGGGGGGCATGGCGGCGGGTGCTCCTGTTTCCCGGGCCGGGCGGGTGGCCGGCGTGCCTGGTGTGAGGGGGTCTGCGTGGTGGTGAGGGCCTGTCATCGGGCGTCGAGGAGGGTGAGGGCGATGTCGGTGACCTGGCCGGTGTCGCTGGGGCGGGGGCGCAGTTCTTCGGGGGCGTCGGCGCCGGCGCCGGCGCAGGCGAGGGTGAGCAGGCATCCGGCGATCAGGTGCGGCGGGTGGGTGGAGGCGACTGTTCCGTTGTCCTGGGCGGCCTGGACGGTGCGGCTGGTGTGCCGGAGCAGGTCGGACAGGGCGGTGGCGGGGTGCGGGGCGGGCCCGGAGGCCCGCAGCCGCAGGGCGGCGCGCAGCCGGATGTCGGACTGCAGCTGTGCGCCGAGGCCGGCCACGAGCCGGCGCAGTGTGTCCACCGGGTCGGGTGCGGTGGGGTCGGGGTGCAGCGCGGACAGGGTCAGGGCGCCGTGTGCCTCGAGCGCGGCCGCGACGGCCTGTTTGGAGGTGAAGTGTCCGTAGACCGCGCCTTTGGTCATGCCGACGCGGTCGGCGACGGCCTGCAGGGTGGTGCTGTCGGGGCCGTGGGCGGCGAATTCCTCGGCGGCCGCGTCCAGGATGCGTTCGCGGGTCCGTTGAGCCCTGTCCTGCATCCCGCCCCCTCAGAAAAAAACCTTTGCGAAGGAATTATATGGGGGTGGGGGCGGGGCCGCAACGGTGGTGCGGGGCCGGATGTGTCTTTGGGTGCGCGGGCGTGTGCCGGAAGTCGTAGCGGCGCCGGCCCGGGCGGCCGGGCGGCCTAGCGTCCCTGGCACGGGGAATGTCGCACCGGGATCCTGTCCCGTCTTCTCGGGGCGGCCGGTCGGCGGCCGGGTGGCCGCTGGCGGGCCGGCTGTGGCCCGGTGACGTTCCCGCCGGACGTCTTCCCGCGCCGTGCGGGGGGAGCGAGGGGGAGGTTGGGACGTGGAGGAAGCACCGGAGGCGGCCATCACCGGCCGGGAGTCGGACGTGCTGGGTCTGCTGGCGTGGGGGCTGAGCAACCGGCTGATCGCCCGCAGGCTCGGTATATCGGAGAAGACGGTGAAGAACCATCTCAGCAGCATCTACGTCAAGGCCGGCGTGGCGGGCCGGACCCAGGCCGCCCTGTATGCCCGGCACACGGGCCTGAGCGGTGCCGGGCGGGCGGCGCTGAGGGGCTTGGGGCAGGCGGCGCCGCCGGCGGTGCCGGCCCTGGTCCCCGGTGAGGGGGTGCCGGCGGGCCGGGGTGCCCTCACCGTGCGCGAGCACGAGGTGCTGCGCCTGCTGGCGTGGGGGCTGAGCAACCGGCTGATCGCCCGCAGGCTCGGCATATCGGAGAAGACGGTGAAGAACCATCTCAGCAGCATCTACGTCAAGACCGGCGCCGCGGACCGCACCCAGGCCGCCCTCTACGCCGAGCACACCGGCCTCCTCGCGTCCTGAAAGCGGCCCGCCGCGAGAGCCTTCCCGCACGGGGTGCGCCTTCCCGCACGGCAGGGGTGCCCGGGGTGCGGGGAAGGCAGCCGCCCCGGCCCGGCGTCCCGTCCCGCCCCGGCCCGGCGTCCCGTCCCGCCCCGGCCCGGCGTCCCGCCCCGGCCTGGCGTTGCGTCCCGCCCCGGCCTGGCGTTGCGTCCCGCCCCGGCCTGGCGTTGCGTCCCGCCCCGGCCTGGCGTTGCGTCC